>JAJQHG010000093.1 GCA_021199865.1 Methanosphaera sp.
CCCCCCCCCCCCCCCCCCCCCCCCCCCCCCCCCCCCCCCCCCCCCCCCCCCCCGTTATTATGGAATTAATCTATTTTTCCCATCTTTTTCTATCCATTAATTCCTGTTTTTTACCTGCATTCCATCCACCAGATGCATGTTCTGCATGACCTACTTGTTGAACATATCCAGTTATTCTATCATACCATTCAACTTCCCTGGTTTCTCCACAATGGGTACATGTTGATTGTAATCCTTTCATTAAAGTTTTACAGTTTGAACAGAAACTTAGTGCACTACTATATGCCCAGAAACCTATGTCTGTCTTATGTGTAATTTTATCTGTTAGACTCATAAGACTATCTGGATCACTGTATGATTCACCCATGAATGCATGGAATATGTGTCCACCCTGTGTTAATGGATGGTAGTCTGATTCTATTTTTATCTTCTCGGGTAGACTCATTGCTGTATCTACTGGTACATGACTTGAGTTTGTGTAGTATGATGCTGAACTATCACCATTACATATTACTTGATCAGGATATTTCTCACGATCCATTGTTGCAAATCTGTATGCTGTACTTTCTGCTGGTGTCTGTATTACACCCCATCTTAGGCCTGTATCTTTTTTGAGTTCATCTACTCTGTCATTAATATATTTTATTACATCTAAACCTAAATTGTTTGAACTAGGATCTTCTAGTCCACTACCAGTTTGTGCTAGTAGCATTTCATTTAATCCTACAAATCCAAATGATAATGTTGAGTTTTCTATTCTATAATATGGATCATCACCCATCTTCTGTGTTAGGAATGGGAGAATACTGTAATCATTTAGACATTTAAGTGCTCTTTCACGTCTTAATAATAATACATCTTCTACTATACCCATGTAGTCATCAAGGTAGTCATAGATTTCTCTTTCATCTCTAGCATTGTAGCCTATTCTTGGAAGGTTCATTGTTACATATGCAAGGTTACCTGTTCTTAGACAATCAGTCTCCCAGTCACCAGTCCAGTTATCACTTAGTCTTGTACGACAACCCATATAGTTGGCCATGTTACCCATGTAATCTGGTAGCATGTTAATGAAGTATGCTGTTCCAAACTTAGCTGACAACATGTGTACTCTTTCTATATCCTCTGTGAATTCTGGTGTTAAGCATTCTTTTCTTAGGTAGTATATTGTGTTAGGGAATAGGTGTGGTTTTCCTTCAGCATCTCCCTTTAGGAGTGCTTCTGTGAATGCTCTTTGTAGTAGGCGTACTTCTTTTTCATAGTCTCCATATACTCCTACTACTTTTCCTCCAGGACCATATGCAGGTTCATTTTTAAGGAAGTCAGGTACTGTGAACTCTAATCCTATACTTGTGAATGGTACTTGTCCTCCACGTGCAGCATATGCCATATTAAGGTTAAATATTAGCATTTCAACAGACTGTTTTATTTTCTCATAGGGTAGTCCTGTAGCAAATGGTGCTACAAATACGTTCCAGAGACTCATTGCTTGTCCACCACTCATATTCTGTTGGGCTGCAAGCATTATTTCTCCAGAGTGGTTCATTAGTGTCTCTATATGGTTTGGTGCTTTTGCTACGCTTGTATGATCACCTGTACCATCAACTTTTAATCCATATCTAATAAATTGTCTAAGATCATGTTGTAGACAGTTTATTGGACGTCCAGCAAAGAATTCAAGGTCATGGATATGAACTGTACCATTCATATGTGCATCTGCTAGGTTATGTGGTAGTATATTTAGTAGTGCATATTGTTTTAAGGATTCATCTGCTACATATTTATGTATTGTCTCAGGATTATGCATCATGTTTGCATTATCTTTATTTCCTGATTCTATGAGGTTTGTTATGTCATATACTGGCATTCCTAGTCGTGTATATTTTCTTCTAAGACTTTCTAGACCATTCTCTGTTAGTTTTGTGTTAACCATTTCCCTTATGATTGGAGCTGTTAAGTAGTCTAAATTAAGTTTTTTGAGTTCTTTGTATACTTCATTTGCTATTTTATTTGCAAGTTTTGGTGTGGTTTGTGTTTCTTCTATGAGTGTGTTAACTATTTTTGATTTATCAAATGGTTCTATTGTATCTCTTGCTGTTCTTACTTTGAGTGTGTTTGCATCATAGTACTTGTCTGCTAGCTTTGGGTTTTCATCTCTAAGTAAGTCATAGATCATTTTCTTGATTTCTTTTGTTGTTATGTCATCATGTGCTTTCTTAGATACTTTAAATGCTATCTTTTCTGATAATCCTAGTGGAATATTTAGCATGATACATGATCGTACTAGTTTTTCATAACTAAATTTTTCTTTAATTCCACCATTTTTTGTTACATAGATATCATTTAAATTATAGGCATCCTGTATGGTTTCAGGGTCTTTCATCATTTACTTCATCCTCCTTAATGTGGATATTTCATTACTAAAAAGAGAAATTAATTTTCTTATTATACCAAAAATATTCTTAATGTATTTAGTAATATGTTGATGTTTGTATTTAAATTATGTTATTTTTTGAAAAAAGTAGTAAGTATTAATACAAACTAAATGCTCTTTTTTAGATGAATAAAAAAATAGAAAAACAGAGAATCAAACTAGAAAAATGCATCTAGTGAACTCTGTTTAGATTTGTCACTTTCAAAAAGAGAGTTGATAGAAGTTTCTATTATGTTTATACGCTGTACTACATAAGGATCAATAGGATATCTATGTGCTAAATCCTTAGAAATGTCTAAATACTTTAATACAGAGCCTTTTGATATACTGAATATTAAATTGTTTCCACATTCACACTCTCCTGATAAAGGAATACGCCTATACTTAGCTCCACACTTAGTACAACGTACTTTTTGCCTAGAAAATGCTCTAATATTACCAGACATATCAGGTAAGAAGTGAGAGTTTAAAACACCCTCTACAACACCTTTTTGATCCACGGATCTTAGTAATTCAGCAAGTTTAATTTGACTTTCAACTTTATCACTCATAGACTGTAAAGACTTATATAAACAAATTTTTGGTCCGTCATGTATCGAACTAGTTGGGTGTGAATATCTAATATCATGATAAACATCATCACTACCAAGACGACCCTCAACATTATCAACTAAATCATTAACATCTGATGGTTTAACACCACCCTCCTCAGTCTTATGATAAATCTCTAATGGAATCCTCTTCATACAATCAATATTATGAGACTCATCATCAATCTCTAATGGATCAATACGAATACTTAGAACTAATGGTGCATCCATACTACCTCCACGAGTACTTGGAAGATATGTTTTACCAAAGTTTAGAAGAGCATCAAGTAAAAGCATTACAGCATCCTCATCACTATCACAGTTACGCCTCTTAGCAGAATGGAAGTAGGGATGAGCATAACAACCAGCAGCCTTAGTAAAACCAACAATACGACCAAGAACACCAGCAGATGTGTGTGGTGCAAGACCAGCAATTAAATGTCCAACAAGATCTGTACGAGTAGTTGCATTATAATATGAATCCATATCATAATATTTTTCTAATAAGTCATCAATAAAGTTAGACACCTTTAATAGATAGTCACCACAACTTTCACTAACAACAACATCCTGTATCTTAAGCTCAATTATCTGGTTATCATTTGTTATAGGCTCACCATAAACATCATGAGTATAGCCTAACTCTAATATTTTTTCATATGAAACACCAATCTCTCTTGGAATAAAATGTGTTAAAGGTAAATCTGTAGAATCATGACGAATTGTACCATCACGATACGTATATACATCATTATATGCCCTAAGAATACCCTTCTCTAAAGGTTCTGGATACTTATCCTCACTAATTAATCCTTTAACACCCTTAACCTCATCTAAACGTCTAATATTTAGATTATCAAATGCATTAGATACTAACTGTCCCATCTTTATATTCTTCATACCAGAACTTTCCAATTCCGTTCGAGATCCACAAACAGGACATAATGCTTTAAAGGATGTAACATGACAGTCAGGATTAGTACACTTACATTTAGCTAATGTAACCTTAATTGAACTCTTCTTTGCTACATCCATAATATTACGTGTATTACCAGCATAATTACCTATAGGAAATAGTGAATGTGGTGCTGGTCTCATTAATCTTTCTTTAGTCTTTTCAGGTCTTCCTACCCTACCACCAATATATGTAGGTGCTTTAGCCTTAATAATACATGGACTAATCTTATTTACAGCCTCCAGAGTCTCCATATCCTCATCTTGAGATAATCTACTATTGAGTACCATCATAAGTGCATATAAGTCATCGTTAGACATCATTAATACATTATTATTAACATGATGTGGTATACCAAGTACCTCAATAATTCTCTTATGATAATCAACATTTAACCTGTTATGGTCAGAATTAAATATTAACTCTGGATCATCAATAAAGTCATATAAATAATCATGTAAACTATTTAACTCCTGCTTTGATACATCATGATAATAATATGTATACTTTGGATGTAGAGGTGTACTAGTCTTACGTGCTATCTCAAAGGCTTTTTTTGCATTAATATCTAGCTTTAATAGTTCTGTTAATTCTAAATCTTCACTAAAACCAATGCCGAAATCATCATGTGTATCTTGATAGTACTCTGATTGTTCTACCTCTTGAGCCCACCATTCCTCACACCATGCAGATTTATCTAGAGGTATATTACCACGTAAATATTCACCAAATGCTACAAGCATATCACCAAGGAATATTATTTCTATTACATCCTTCCTAATCTTTCTTGCTTGTGAAACATCATTCACACGTTCTACATCACCATTTCTAAGTTTTACTATTGGTCCTTCAATAGAATCACAGGGTACAACACAGTTACCTTTACCAGGCTTTTCTATTTTCATCTGTGTACCTATAGCTAGAAATTCCACTATTTCCATAGTAGCTGGATGAATTGCCATTGTAGCTAGACCACTATTACGTGTCCTACCATATCTTAGACGAAAGCCTCCTTTTGCTCCAGGATAAGACATTACTGGTCTTCCACCAATAATATCCTCCATGTATTTAGCTTTCTTTTTAGGTTTGTCCTTGACTTGCTCTTCATCATCCTTTTTAGTATCAGCCTTTGGCTGTGTAAACTCCTTAAGCCAGCCCCAACCATCAATTTTTAGGAGATTAGCATATTTAACTATCTTTCTTGATTTCTGGATAATACCTTCAGCTATAGCTAGTAGTGCACCACCACGAATATTATTTGTCTCTACACGAGGTAAGTCTCTGTTTTGTACTTCTATAGGATCTGTTTGTTCACCAGTTACTTCTACAGGTATTCCTCTAACAGCATTCCTTACCTCATCAGGAGTTGGTGAGTATTGGAGGTTAGTTACTTCTGATTCATATAACTCTACTTCTTCAACATATCTTTCAATCTCATCATCTGTTGGTTTATATCTATCTAGTCCCTGTGCCATACGGATATAATCACCTAGTAATACACCTAGAGCAGCAGCTGTTCCTCCAGCACTACGTATTGGTCCAGCAAAATATACACCGAAACATTTACTACCATCAGGATTATCCTTGATTTTTACTTTTGCTATACCCTCTAATGGTGCTGCTACAACACCCTCAGTCAGTATTGCTAGAGCTGTACGTATAGCACTATCTGCATTTGCCTCTTGTACTTCATAGTCATTTTCCCCATCTTCTATGTCATCCTTTGTTGCAATCTCTTTAGCTATCTGGAAAGCTACCTCTTCACGAGACATTGACTTTTCTAGTTCCTTGATACGTTTTGCTACACCTTCTGGACCAACAAGTCCTTCTACACGTTCGGCTAAGTCCTTTGCAAGTGGTATTTCTGGTTCTAATTCAAGGTCTTTTCCTTGACTTCTAGCTTCAGTAGCTATGTCATATAACTCTTTAGTCTTATCCTCTAGCATGTCAAAATAATCCATATTAAAGCATCCTTAATTAAAATAGTATAAACTTTTGGTAATCATTTGGGTATTTTACTTGGTAATTATTAAAAATATTTAATTACATTATATTATATTTTTTTGAGTATAGAATTTTTTCTATTTATAATAGTTATAAAAATTAGGTGTGTGAATATTTAAAAAAAAGTAGTGAAAGTTAGTCTAATTATATTAGTCTAATTCCTTTGATGCTTCAATACAATCATCTATTGCTTCTTGTTCATTGATGGTTGTTAACTCTTTGTTTTCCATTAAGATCTGTCCATCACATATTACTGTGTCAACATCACTACCTAGTGCTGAGTATACAACACTACTTAATGGGTCACGTAAAGGTGTTAGGTGTGGTACTCTTGTGTCAACAAGTATAATATCAGCTAATTTTCCAACCTTAATCTCACCACTATTTACTCCAAGAGCCTTAGCACCATTTACTGTTGCCATCATATATGCATCTTTTGCTGGCACGGTTTTTGGATTTAATGTATCCACCTTCTGTAAAAGTGCTGTTGTCTTCATCTCACTGAACATGTCAAGGTTATTATTTGATGAAACACCATCTGTACCAATAGAGACATTCACATCATTATCAATATACTTACTTACTGGTGCAATACCAGATGCTAACTTCATATTACTTGATGGGTTATGTGAAATAGATACACCCCTATCACTAAGTAGTTTGATCTCACTATCTGTTGTCCATACACCATGAGCAGCAATTGTATCACTACTTAGAAGACCAATATTATCCAGGTATTCAAATGGAGTCATACCTTTCTCTTTTTTTAAGTCATCTACTTCGCTCTTCGTTTCTGAAACATGAATATGTAACTTTAAATTATTATTATCAGCAATTTTCTTTGATTCAACTAATAATTCCTCAGAACATGTATATGGTGCATGTGGTGCAACTGCCACATTTATTCTACCATTTGCAGCATTATGATGATCTTTAATAAACTTCTTTGTTATGTTAAGCTCTGATTTTCGTTTATCCTCATCAGATAAATCTATCATACCATATCCTAATAATGCCCTCATACCTGACTCATCAACAGCCTTTGCTGTTTGATCCATGTAGAAGTACATATCATTAAACATAGTAGTACCTGTCTTAATCATCTCAGCCATAGCAAGTTTTGATCCAACATAAACTAATTCATCATTAAGTTTAGCTTCTCTTGGCCAAATAAAATCATTAAGCCATGCTTGTAAGTCTTCATCATCACCTACTGATCTAAGCAGAGTCATTGCAACATGTGAATGAGTATTTATTAACCCTGGCATCACAATCTTATCTGTTGCATCAATAACTTTATCTGCATCAGATCCAGAGAGATTATTTCCAATCTCCTCTATCTTATTATCAACTATTAATAATGATCCTTTTTGAATATCATCTGATATTATTGTTGCATTCTCAATTAAGATACTTGTTGTTTCACTCATTAGAATCTCTCAGTATTATATTGTTGTATTAAATTATGGTTAATTTTACTAATAATCTTAATTACTCTAAGAGTAACTTTAGAAAAAAAAGATAATTATAGATATTCTTATATAAAATAATGAAAATAATATAATTTATAAAATACATAGGAGTGAAAGAATAATGACGTATAACCCACCATCAGATGTTATGATATATGACACCACACTACGTGATGGTGAACAAACACCTGGTGTTACGATAACAACTGATGAAAAAATTACAATAGCAGAAAAATTAGACAAACTTGGCGTGGATGTTATCGAATTGGGTTTTCCTGCAGCATCAATTGGTGAACAGAAAACATTCAAGGAAGTAACAAAGCTTGGTTTAACTTCACAAATAAGTGGTCTAGCAAGAACTGTAAAAAAAGACATTGATATAGCAATAGATTCTGATGCTGATTATATACACACATTCATCGGAACATCACCCCTACACAGAGATTATAAGCTTAAAATGTCCAAAGAGGAAATTCTAGATAAAGCTGTGACAAGTGTAGAATATATTAAGGATCACGGAATAACAGCAGAATTTTCCTGTGAAGATGCGACAAGAACTGAACTTGACTACCGACTTGAAGTCTATGGTGCTGTACAAGAAGCTAAAGTTGACAAGATCAACGTACCTGATACTGTTGGAGTAACATATCCGGTTAAAATGAATGAGTTAATATCAAACCTCATGGAAGAAATACATGTACCAATAAGTGTTCATTGTCATAATGATTTTGGTCTTGCAGTAGCAAATTCACTTGCTGCAATAGAAGCTGGAGCACAACAAGCACAATGTACAATAAATGGATTAGGAGAAAGGGCAGGTAATGCTTCACTAGAAGAAATAGTTATGTCCCTACATAAATTCTATGGTATACATACTAATATTAATGCTAAATTACTAGTAAACACATCTGAAACCGTTTCTAGAATAACTGGAGTAAAAATGCCACCAAACAAAGCTATTGTTGGTGACAATGCATTCGCCCATGAGGCTGGTATCCATGTACAGGGTGTACTTGCAAACAGTCAAACATATGAAGCAATGAGTCCTGAAGAAGTAGGACATAAACGAAAGATTGTTCTAGGAAAACTTACTGGTGCAAATGCTGTTAAAGCTAAATTAGATGAATACCATATTAATCTTAATGATGAACAATTCAATGAACTTGTAAACAAGATTAAATCACTAGGAGATACTGGTAAGAACATAACAGACATAGACTTTAGATCAATAGCAGAAGCAATACAAGGAAAACCAACAGAAGAAAGAATAAAACTACTTGGTATGAGTGTAATGACTGGAGATAGTACTCTACCAACAGCAACTGTAAAACTAGATATAGATGGAGAAATCAAATACCGTGCAGAAACTGGTGTTGGACCAGTAGATGCTGTAATTAAAGCAATACAGTCTCTAGTAAAAGAAGTAGTTAATATTGAGTTAGTTGAATACCATGTAGAAGGAATAACTGGTGGAACAAATGCTCTAGGAGAAGTGTTTGTAATAACTGCTGATGAAGATGGAAACAAAGCAACTGGTAGGTCAACATCTGAAGACATTGTGAAAGCTAGTATAGATGCAGTTTTATCTTCAACAAATAAATTACTTATGCTTAGAGAATAAGTGGAAAAATCAAAATAAAGAATAATAATGTTTAATTTATATAAATAGAAACGATTAATATTGTTAAATAGCAA
>JAJQHG010000119.1 GCA_021199865.1 Methanosphaera sp.
CACCAGTACATACTAATAAATTAGCATCTAAGTTTAGTGCTGTTGATAAACCTACAAGTACCTGATCAACTGTTGCTCCAAGAGTTCCCTCTTTATCACCCTCAGGCATAGATTCAGGTAGTATTATCTTATCTTCACCAATATTATTTTCTAACATATCCTTTGCACATATGTATGCATTATGAGATGCTGGAACTACATAGTCTGCATATTCTAGGGCACAACTAAGTATTTCTTTATCACCACTCATTCCAGACTCGGAGGAGGTTGTAATAACATTAATTACCTTATCATAGGAATGCTTTAGTTCTTTGAGTATTGTTGTAATACCTGCAGGGTTATGTGCATAGTCAATCATTACATCCATATCCTTTATTTTTGCTAATTTTTCCATACGTCCTGCTACACCAGTGAATATTTTTGTTGCCTCATTTATTTTTTCATATGGTATTCCCAGGATTTCATGTGCTACTATGATTGATCCTGTTGCATTGTATATGTTATGTATTCCATTTATTGATAATTCAAAGTCATAATTACCTTCAGGTGTTTTTAGTGTGAACTTATCATGAGTTGGACTTATATTTGTTGCTATATAGTCAGGCGTAGAGTATTCAAGACCACATTCACAACTATATCTTCCTACTCCACTAATTACTTCATCAACTAATACATCCTGGCCACATAAACAATTCTTTCTGGATTGTCTTGTTGGCTCTATATCTAATCCAAAGGTTATTAGATTACCTTCATAGTTTAATTGTTCTACTAGCTTTTTTATTGTTGGATCATCACTATTTATTATTAGGGTCTTGTTCTCTACTAATTTTATTAGTTCTCCCTTAACATTAGCATAGTCTGTGAAGTTTGATTCATCTACTAAATGATCAGGAGTTATATTAGTTATTAAGGCTACATCAGGTTTACAGGGGGATGCAAGCTTAGTTAGTGACCTTTTTATTCCAAATGTACCTGTTTCTAATATGTTAACATCACCTGCTAGTCTTGATTGTAGTGCTGGTATATCTCCTGCATTTCCCTGCATACCCTCAAGGTTATGTTCACATGGTGTTATGTTACTATGATATGCTATATGTTTTAGTAGTGTTACTGTTGTTGTTTTACCATTTGTCCCTGTGATACAGATTACAGGGTGTGCGGGTTCAAATGATTCTAGTATATCCTTTACTGATAGTATCGGTATGTCCATGTCAACTATTTTCTGGTATAATTCTGATTTTGACTCTATTAATGCTGTTGGTAGTATTATATAATCAGATTGTGTGAAAAACTCTGAGGGAAGATCCCCATAATATATTTCTATGTCAGAATAGTCTTCAAGTGAACTAGCATATTTACATTCACTTTCCTTGACAACATCCTGTGCTAATACTCTGTATCCATGATCACTAAGTATACGTGCTATTAGGTTTCCATTTATTCCACATACACCTATAACACCAAAAACTGTTGATTTATCAAAATCTAGTTTATTCATACCTTTTACATCCCTCTTTTAATCCATTAATCATTCTTGTTTTTACTTGTTCATATGAGTTTGATGCTCCTGGCCCTAAGTGTACTATTATGTCACCCTTCTTTGCATACTTCATGGCTAGCATTGCAGCATCATCCATTGTGCATACAGCCATCTTTATTACATCAGGATTTTCTATAGCACCTAGTAATTCAAGGGCTGCGTCCATATTAAGTGTGTCTGTTATTTCAACATATCCTGTTGCTATCACTATATTAGCATAATCTCCTATTACACGACCACTTTCTGCTTTATCCCTTGTTGTGGTTGAGTCTACATTATCATATAATATGATTAAGTTTTCATTTTCAATCTTTTTTAATGCTTGACGTACACTCTGATCACCATATGATGCATCATAATAAGCATCAATACCATTATATGTACCAACATACTCCATACGTCCACCTACACCAGTAAAGTTATCAAGACCCTTAATTATATCCTCCATTGATACACCACACTCAATACTTGTAGCTATAGCTGCTGTTAGGTTTTCATATGTGTAATATGCCATGGACTCTAAGTTAATATCATAACTGTTACTATTATCATCACAGAAGTATTCAATATGATAGGAATCATTCTGGTAGGATCCCTTATAAATTGGTGGATACTTATCAAGATTTACTTCTTCATCATTATCAAAGTTAAAGTAGATTGTATCTTCCCTTTTATATGTTAAGAGATCACCACACTGTGAGTTTGCAACAAGTCTATCACTAGCATCAAGTATGCATGCCTTCCTATCAATATATCTCTGCATTGATCCCCCAAACTCACATAGATGTTCTGGTCTAAGATTAGTTATTACTCCAAGATTAAGGTGTACTTTACCCATTAGCCCTAATGTACCATGAGGTAACTCTAATATAGCAATATCTGCTCCTATATGTTCTCCACGAATAATATCATCAACAATAGCTTCACTCACAAGATTCCATTTCATAGATGAACATTGATATACATTGTATCCTGCAGCCTCAAAGATATGTGTTAACATATCAGTAGTACTAGTTTTACCAAATGAGCCAGTAATACCAATCTTATCCATGTCTAGTATCTCATCAATAATAGAACTATATATTGCTTGATCAATAATTGTTATGGACTCATCAATTTGTTCATATATTGGTGCATCCTTCGGGATTGTTGGTGCTAAATATATTGCATCAAAGCCTGAAACATCAGGTGTTTTTACTCCAAGCTCTAGTGTTATGCCCTCATCTTTTAGTATATCAAGCATTCCCTGTCTTCTGGTAGTAAACTCATCATATGTTTTACTATCCGTTATTGTTACATCAACATCCTTGTAATTTAATAATCTTGCTACTGGACGACCAGCATTACCTGCACCTACAACTAGGCATGACTTAAAATTCACTACAGATCAACCTCTTATTTTGATAATGATTAATTTATTAGAATTATACTTCCAACAATTTATCTTATCTTAATATATATTCATAAAAGTTAAAATAATTTAATAATTGTTATGTGAAATAATAAAAAAAACTGATATATAAAGTGTATAAAAGTGTATAAAATATGAATAAAAGTTCTATTAAGTCTATGAAAATGTAGGATAAGTTCTAAAACTTCTATAAGAAAATTAAAAAAAGAGAAAGTTAATTAGTTTATTATATTATTCTTTCTTAGAATACTACTAGCAGGATCCATACCCTGAGCACCCAATAATAATATTACATCACTCTGATTAGCACTGCCCACAGCATCCATTAATGCTTTTTCTAGTGTATCCTCTAATGTATATGTAATATTATTCTCATCAAGAATAGATGTGAATACTCTTAGTTCTGAGTCTAAAACCGTGTTTAAATGATTTACTACATCACTACTACATGATAGAATCAATGTATAATTATCCATATCTTCTAGTGCTTCAACTAGTGCTGTGGCAATTTCCTTATTAATACTATCTCCGCGTGATCCACGAATAGCATTAACAATATATAATTTATCACCTAAAGAGACACCATTCTCTATTGTTAGCTTTATACCTGAGGGATTATGTGCAAAATCATCTATAATAACAGGATCTTCACATAACTTAGTAAAACGTCTCTCAAGTGGCCTATAATTACTTATTGAATCAACCACTCTTGTCTTATCAAGTCCCTTATATTCACATACAAGTATTGCTGCCATAATATCCTGTATAAAATGTTTTGACTGGAATGGTAAGTTTTCATATTCAATATATAAGTTATCACCATTAAATATTCCAATATTCTCCTTATAGGATACTGTTAATGGTTTATTATCCCCATACACCCCAAAGTAGGCAACATTTATATTAGGATTATCCGCCACATACTTATCCATACTACGTATATTCTCATCATCATAGTTTAGTGCTAGTAGTGCTGGATTATCCTGATTTGTCAGAGCTTTTGCTCCACCAGAAATCTCGGATACTATGTGATCAAAGTCTTTTACTAGATTAATATGATCCATTGACGCATTAGTTATTATTACACTATCCGGATTTAAGGCTTCTATCATTTGCTGGGCATGATTATCCATTATACGTCCCTGCCATCCTTGTACCTCTGATACTTCTAGAGCTATAGCATCAATATTATTATCACTTTGTTCATAGAATATGGGTAGTTCTGATGCAATCTTTGGATCAATAAGGGTATTTCCCTCTGATTCTGCATCAGTATTAGTATAAGTTGAATATCCATATTCACTAAAAATAGTATAAAGAAGATGGGTAGTGGTAGATTTACCATTAGTACCCGTAACAGCTACTTTAAATGAATTATCTGCATATGATGATACTGTATGATTCAGTGCAAGTGCTGTTGCATATTCTATGTGATTGGTAACTATCAGAGTAAAATCTAGATCCTGTGCTACTTCTACTGCATTAAAATGAGGATCTTGTGTTATAAGACAAGCCACACCTTTATCATTAGCTATTTGGATACCTTTAGGATCAATCCAGTGTCTTATAACAATATCACCCTGGGATGCCATGTTTAGATAAGTATAATTTTCTTTTAGATTCTTATCTGATCCATAGAGTGTACCTTTAACACATTTTGCAAGACGTGATGCCTTGATAGTTTTACTTTTAAGCATTTGTATACCTCTATATTATTCCAAATAGGAATAATGCTAATATTGATACTATTAATGTAATAGCCCAATATAATAGAATAATTCTCTTCTCAGACATTCCATGATAGTTTAATGTATGATGTAATGGTTCAACAGGTAATGTTATAATGTGTACTCTGTGCATTAAACTTATAATTACTGATATGATTGGTACAGCTAATGCTATAATAGAAAATACTAGTGAATCACCAAGTAGTGCTGCTACCATATAACCTGTACCTAGTGCATATGATCCTGTATCACCCATAAATATCTTAGCAGGATAATGATTTAATACTAAGAACCCTACACTAGCACCAGCTATTACTATAAATGGTAGTGATGCAACAGTACCTGTAATAGTACTAGTATATATTGCAGAAGCAAAGGAGGCTATTGCAATAATACCAGCAGCTAATCCATCCATACCATCTATGAGGTTAATTGCATTTATTGATCCTATAATTGCAAGAATTGCTAGTGGAATCATTAGATAACCAATATATATTCCAAGTATACTTGAGCCTAATACACTAGAAATTACTAGGAAACATGCAACAACAAGTTGTGTAACAATCTTCTCAGACTCTGATGTCTCACTCTTAATTGGTATTTCATCAATTAATGTAAGCTGATGTTCCTCTTCAACAATTTTCTCATAATCCTCTTTTGCCTTATCAGAAGCTATTCTTGCCTCTTCTCCAGGTTCTAGAGTTAATAGACCAATACTTACAGGAGTTGTACCATCATTTTTCACAACTTTCTGATATTCCTTTACTTTAAATCCTAGTAAGTCATCAAACATTCCAAATATTCCTGCAACAACCATCATTAAGACAGTTACTAAGAGGTAACTATTTGCTCTATATGTAAATAGTAATAGACCAACAAAGAGTACTCCTAGGAGTATTCCGAATCCACCCATTGTAGGTGTTCCACTCTTTTGTCTATGTTCTGATATTATTGGATTGTCTCTTATATCAGCATCTAACAATTGTTTTCTAACATATGATGTAAATAATGCTGTTATGACAATTGTTATTATAAAGATAAATATATCTGATTGACTAATCATTACTTAACCTCCATGAAGTTAATGATTTATTATAATAATAATATTTGGTTTAATTTTAAAATATATAACTATTCTATTCTCTAGGTGTTATTATGAATAATATTCAAGAAAAAAAGAGTTTATGTGGAGATTAATTGAAGTGAATATTATTTCTTGTTGCATATTCATTTGCTAATTCATATGTTAAGATCTCTAGTTTTGAGTTACTAGTTGCACGTATAGTTAAGCGTTCATAATGTTCTGGTCCATGGACAATATATGAGTTATCAGATGTGAATACTTTTTCACATGGTACCTTATTAGATCTATCAAAGTCACCTACAGGTATCTCTGTTGCATAGTAATTCTTTATTGATTTTTTTCTACTTTTAGCACTCCAATTACCTCTAGCCATATCCACTAATTCACATAGGGGGTAGATGCCACTAGTAGCTGCACTCATGTACCGTGTACCACTTGGACGTGTATTGAGTTCTATTACATAGTCCTTACCAGTATTAGTATCATGTAGTATATCAATATCCATTGTTCCATCAAGATCTACCAGGTTAGCTATTTTTGTGGTTAAATTAATAATTTCAGTGTTATGTTCCTGATTATCTATTCCATTAATATATAGTGGTGCTCTCTTAATCTTTGATAAGGGATGTGTACCACTAAGTGTAGTATTACCCTTATAAACTGGTTGTAGTGCTACTGTCTGATTATTATGTCTTAATACTTCAATAGATACTTCATATCCTTCTATGTATTCCTCACTAAAGATGTTTGTGTTTGACTCTATAAATTCGGAGGCCTCATTACTATTCTTGGCTACTTTTACCCCACAGCCTCCCTGACCATCAGGTGTTTTTAGTACTATTGGATAATCATTGCTAGTAATACTAGATACAGAGTCTATGCAGGCATATTTCGGTGTCTTTATACCATTAGCTTCTAGTAATTGTTTTGTTTCATATTTATTTGCAGCTAGTTTAGCAGTACTATAATTAGATGCTATTACTGGGATATTGTAATTAGTCTCCAGGTATTCCTTCATTTTTCCTACACTTATTAGTGGTGGATCTATACCTATTAATGGTATTACTGCATCAACATCCTCCTCTATTGCAACTTTCGCTGGAGCATCCATTCCTCTTGGCACAATACGTACTTCATCTGCTAGATCTAGATTAGCTGCATTCTCATTTGACTCTGTAACAATGGATGTTATATTATTTCTCTTTAAGTACCATGATACATCATCAAATAGTCTTGATCCTATAAATAATATCTTCACTTCTAACACTCCTATATTATATCAACTATTAGGTTAGATAATTCGTCTACACTTTCAATTACTTCTTGTGAAATCACATTTACTAGGTTCATCTCTTTAGGTTGTACTCCTATAGTTAGAACTTGACTTCCTATTGTTTCTTCTATGTAGTTTATTATGAATGATATTGGCATTGAGTGTGTTGATACATTGAATGTGTCTATCATATCCTTTTGGATAATTACTATGTTACCAGGATTTGTTGCAAACTCTACTGCATCAACAATTATTATGTGTGAAGGTTTTAGTTGCCTAATTTCACGTGTATGATTCTCTGGTGTTGATTCACTATTTAGTAGATATACATTATCACTATTCTTTTCACTACTAGATAATTTATTATATAATACATCTATTAGTAATGGCCCTAAGCCATCATCTCCCCTTATAGGGTTTCCTATGGCTAGAATTAATAGTTTATCATAATTCTCCATAAAGTTAGTGATTTCGTCTGATACTTGTTTTGATAGTATTTAGTCCCCCTCCCATAATATATTTTAAGTTTATTATTAATTCACCATGTGATTCTACATTAATTGGTTCTATTGGTATTAATAATGGTGGATTTAACATTCTTGATGGTTTAGCTATTATATCTTCACTTATTATTGTATATGTTGTTAATAATATAGCATTAATTACTCCCTTACTAGTAGTCTTAATCTTTAGTGATATGTCTACAGATTCACTAATAAGTCTAGTTAAATCTATTTTATCATAGATTTCTTCCTTCGAATATACATTATATTCGGGTTTATTGTCCTCATAGTAAGTGATGTTGTTAATTTTTGTGTTAACTAATTGTATTGTTGAATAGACTGCTCTAGGTATGAATATTGTTGATGGCTTCTTGTATTTAATAGCATTATTAATTACGGGTACTTGTTCTTCATCAATTAGTGCTGTATCAAGCATTTCACATATTACTACATCAGCCTTAACTGGATAATTATATTCTGTTGCATCAGTTTCTACTAACTCTATATTCTCATATTCTTCAAATATTTTCCTTGTATGAGAAATAATGAAGGGGTTTTGTTCTATTGCTATTACTTGGGTAGCTAGAGGTGATGCAATCTTTGCAAGTAAACCTGAACCTGTTCCCAGATCATATACAACTCCATGTGCATGCCTCTCTATAGCCTTTCTAAATAGGGATACACGTTGAGTATCCTTTTCTAAATCATCATAATATGTCATTAATAATAGTATATTAATTCTACATAATATTTTTAAAGAATAGAATTATGTCTGGATAAATATTTAATACTAATATAAAAATGTTCAAAATAAGTTATAACATTAGATAATCATACTAAAATAAGTTAATGTTTTAAAATAAGTTAACTAAAAAATAGGGAAATAAAAAGATTATGTAAAAAATCTCTATAATAAGGAAGATACATTGTATTCTAAATAATGAATTAGTATGTGGGTATAATGATTTTTAGTCTAACTCATCATTTACTTTATCAAGTTCATTAGTGCCAGCACTTGTAAGTTTTACATGCTCAACACCTTTTAGTCTCATGATTCTTTCTGTAAGATCACGAATATGTATTATGTCACCTTTTACGATAATAACTTCTAAACAATATTTTTCATTCATGTGTATATGTAAACTTGCATTAATTTCTTCGCGGTACTCGTGCTGTATATCTGTTAATGACTCCATTACACCTACATAATGATGATCATATATTACAGCTAATACACCAACACGTTCTCCTTCCATTTCATTCATCCATTGATAACGGAGAATGTAATCCTTTAATGCATCACGTATACCTTTAGAACGAGATTGATAACCTCTGTCTCTGAGTACATCATCAAATTCATTTAGAAGCTGATTAGGTAAAGACATGCTTATTCTCAATGTTATCTCTCCATAAGATATAGACAATTAATAATAATTAATATTATCATATTAAGTTATCTTTTTTCTAGTATTATTATTTTAC
>JAJQHG010000118.1 GCA_021199865.1 Methanosphaera sp.
TTACTAAGTGAATAGAATAATATCTTAACAAATTAATCCTAATAAAAAATATGAGATCTACATAGTCTAGTGATAATACTACTCAAAAGTTATGAGTACTATAATCAAGAGAATTTATGATAAAATAATATGGTGAAATGAATGTTAAATGCCCCAAATGTGGCTATGAAAATGATAATAAATTAAATAAGTGTTCACAGTGTGGAAACATGCTAAAGAAGAATATGGATTTTAATCCAAAAGAAAACAAAAAGATAGTTCTACTCCTAATAATAACCCAACAAATAAGGCTCATCCACAAAATAATAACCAATATTATAATAAGCCTGAAAAAAATGCTAAATATGATATGAATAATAATCAGTATAATAATATGCCTAACTATCAATCAAATCAACAATATAATCAAAACCCTCCATATAATCCACAATATAATAATCAACAAAGAAATTACAATAAACAACCAAACCAGTACAATCTAAATAATAATCAAGCAAATAAGAATATAGTAAATAGAGCATATAAAAAGAAAAATCCTATAATATCCTACTTATTATCATTCTTTATTGTGGGTTTAGGTTATTTATACATTGATAAAGCACGTGATTTTCTATTAGTATTAATTATAAACATGATCCTAGTATTAACTAACACGTATGTCACTGATGCTCTAAGTGCCATATTATGGATATACACTATATTTGATGTTTATAGTAAAACAGGATTATATAATGAGGGAAAAGAGATACCTGATTTATAAATAACCTCCCTACTTATTTTTAGTTATTATTTTTATTCTGTTGAAATTGTTTATTCTAATAAAATAAGTATTATGTTAAATAATAAAAGGAGATTAATGATTGTAGGAGGGTTATCCTACAACTTTTAATGTTGTACTATTTGTTATAGTATTGTTACCTGTTTTTGCTATTGCTGTCAAGTTATATGTTCCTATAGCATATACTGGAATAGTATAACTTAATTGTGCTATACCATTATTTATTGTTGTAGTAGATATTGTTGAATTACCTATTTTATATGTTACTGTTCCATTTGTTTGTCTGTGTCCACTAGAATCTGTTATGTATGCTGTTAAAAGACTTGTTTGTCCAACTACTGCACTATTTACAGGCATTACTATTAGAGTATTCTTCATGTCTTTTATTAGAGTGATGTTATAATATGCTGTGTTGTAGCAACCATTTTCTCCAAGAATTATATTTATTGTGTAAACTCCACTTGTGTAATTAGATAAGTCTAGTGATATATTCATTTGACCATTTATTACACGTGATGTTGCTATTGTTTTTCCATTAATTTTTACTGCTACTTTAGTATCTCTTGTTACAGTACTTCCATTTGAATTTAATATTTCTCCCACAAGGTTTGCACTACTACCTATTACAAACATTTCTGTACCTGTACTTAGAACAGGGTTTGATTTGAGTATAGTTAATGTTGTACTATTTTCTATTCGTATATTGTTTACATTTGCTACTGCTGTTAGTGTGTAATTTTTGGCAGAATAATCAGGTATTGTATAAGTATACTGTGCTATACCATTAGTTATATTGACTTTTATGGATGTACCATTAGATTTTAGACTGTTATGATTTAGTTTAAATGTTGCTGATCCATTTGTTGCTCTGTAACCATTACTATCTGTGATATATGCTGTTAATATTCGTGTATCACCATTATATGCACTGACACTTGATACTATTATTGTATTAGTCATGTTTTTGATTAGTAATGTTTTATCAGTACTAGATGTATAATTACTACTTTCATCCAGTGTTGTTGTAATATTATATACTCCAGAGCTATGATTGGATAAGTTTATTGTTGTATTTATTTTACCATTAGTTGTTGTTATTGTTTTTATCTTGTTTTGGTTTATTGATATTGTTACTGTTAATGTGTCTGTAACTAATTTACCATCACTATCTGTTATATTTCCAGTTAGTGTTCCACTAGATGATACTAAAAACATTTCAGTAGCCATGTTAAGTGTTGCAGTTAACTTATATAGTCTATTATATGTGTTATTACTTGTTGTTAGCACACCATTATTTGAGTTAACATTAATATTTGATTGTGTAATATAGGTAATTGTGTTATTGGTTAATGTTGCAGTTGCATTGTTGTTTCGTACTATCTCAGCATTTGTCGCAGTGTTATTGTTAAATATGGAGTTCCTGATCGTTATGTAACTATTTTTATAATTATATACTACACCACCATAGTATGCATAGTTTTTAGTATAATTATTTCGTGTGGCAGTAATATTTCCATGATTATAGTTATATATTACACCACCACTTTGAGCTTTATTACTGGTAAGATTAGATGAGGAAATATTTAATTTACCCTTGTTATATATCACACCACCATATGTACCCATATTGCTAGTTAAATTTGAATTATTTATTACTGTTATTCCATTATTATATATTACTGCACCTTCTGTAGCTGTGTTCTGTGTGAACTTCGAGCTTGTAATATATGTTTTTCCAGTACTTGATGTGTATATTACACCACCACGTGTAGCATTATTACTTGTGAAATTAGAATTCGTGATGTTTATATATCCATAGTTATATATTGCTGAACCATTAATTGCCTTAGCATTTTCTATTAGTGAGTAACTTATTGTGAGATTTCCTCCATTATATATTGCTCCACCATTACTAGCATAAGCATTAATAATATTTATATTATTTAGTGTAACACTATAACCAGAGTATATTCTCATGAACTGTTTTTGCTCACTTCCATAGATTGAAACATTATTTCCATTTATTGTTATGTTCGTTGTTTTATGTGTTGTATTTCCCCAATTAATTGTATTTGTAATCTTATAATTACCATCAACAAGGTTTATTGTATAATTTCTTGTTTTGTTTTGTGATTTTATTGCTTCTATTCTGTTATATAGTTCAGTGTAGCTACTAACAGTGCTCGTTTGTGGTACTTCTACAACTACAGTGATTGTTTTACTTGTTGATGTACATGTACTGTTACCATTATATTTAATTATAACACTGTATGTTCCATAACTAGTAAATTTATAACTTAGTTTTATTGATCCATCACTGTTTACTGTTGTTGTATAATTTTTTCCATTTATTGTTATTGTTACATTACCTGTAGGTACTGTATTATCACTAGCTATTATTGATGCATTTATTATTGTTGTCTGATTTACGTCAATATTAATATTACTAGCTGTTATTGTAGCATTTTTATAGTACTTATATGTAACACCAGTTAGTTCTCTACTTGGATCTTCATTGTTGTTTGGTGTTATATACTTACCACCCATATTATAATAATAGTACTTGACCTGCGTTTTAATTTGGTTTGTAAGATTATAGTATGGTGTTACTTTCATAAATCCTGAAGAAGATAATGACTTATCTGTACTTAATACTTCTGTCCATGTAGCCCATTGGACTGCATCAATATTATGACTTGGACCACTAGGATTTAGGCATAAAAATTTATCAGTATTGGAGTTATATCCAATTATACACATGTAATGACCACTAATATGCCAGAATACCATTGCACCAGATTGTAGGGCACTGATAACCGATGATTTACTATTAGTAATATTTGTTACCTTCATATTCACACTAGGTGAGTATGTATAAATGTTACTTTCAATTGTACCCGCACTAGCTGTTGTCTTATAAACACTTGAAAGTTTTCTTTCACTACTATAACAATTTAGTGCCTGACTAATCATACTCATAGCAGTAGGTCCACATGTATATTGATGTCCATTAATATATTCCTGTGCATCATAATATACTGGATAATAACTAATCTGTCCTGAAAGATTAACTGTTATAGCATATGGTGGATTAACAGATGTAAAACCTTGATTAACATGATATGCATTAAGAGCTCTGGCTATTACATTCCATTTTTCACGGCTAATTACATATTTAGTATTACTTCCCTCTGCCCTAAAGAAGGTGTATTTAGGTACATAGCCATATATTTGTTGACAATAGCTATCTAATTGCATGACTCTTAGAATTTCTTCACTAGTAATAGTGTATGTTCCATTTTCATCAGCCCATTGATAATCATCACCTAATGCTTCTATATCAGGTAGACCCTCAGATGTACAAGTAACATTCTTTGTAATTGCTGTTTCATTACCAGTATCATATGTAACGTTTGTAGTTGAAGATACAATATTTTTAGTTGAAGAACTATTTAATGTATCTATCGATTCACTTGTATTGGTTATACTTGAATTTGTTATGTTATCAGTTGTATTTTGTTCATCTATTTCTGTATTACTATTATTAGTTGTATTAGATGTAATATTATTATCTGTTGTGCTATATGTACTATTTATTTCATTTGTTGAGTTTAATACTGTGTCATTAGAGTTTGAAGCACTAACTGTTGTTATTGATAAAAATATTATTATAAATACTAGAAAACAATACATTGTTTTTTTAAATATCAAATATACCCCCTCTATAGTTTAATTTAAAAATATAGATAAACATCTAATGCATATATTTATCATAATTATAATTAATTAAATTATTGGTTAAAAAAAATAAAGTATATTAGAATTAATGGATTTATTTTATTAGTTTACTCAGAGTATTATAAACATATTAGTAGATTTAAACTATCTTTAAAGTCATGAATTATGATATTGTACTACTAAAAAACAATACTTATTATTAAATAAAAAAATGTTTGTTTTAAAAAAAAGGGAGGGTGGTGAAAATAGGAGGTTATCTATAATATGTTAACTCGAAGATATGATCATTTATTATGCAACGTCCTGTGAACTTATCACGATACGTGCTAGCTGTATGATTAATTAGCGTAGTGTTTATGGATAAGTCACAAAATGTATAGTCATATCTAGTATTCGTGGCTATAATATTATCAATATAATCTATTGTATTATTATAGGATGCATTAGTATCTATCTGTGCTACTAGTACATCTAATACTTGTCCATCCTTATATGGTGTATTTTTAATTAATTCTAATGTATCAAGTGGTTGATTCATTGTGTTCTCATTATTATTATAAACCTCATTATCAGCCTCTAACATGTACATTGCTAGTGTTACTACTATTAATAGTATTATTATTGATAATAGAGCATCATATATTAATTGTCCATTACTATTCATATCTGTTTCTTATTGATTCTACTATTCTATCCTTTTTATCTATTGCAATCTTTGTTGCCTCATCAATTCTCTTAACACTATCATCATAATCAGTAGTGTTAATCTCATCAATAACCTTCTTTATTGGAGTGTATGCAGCTTCCCTAAATCTTGGTGATAACTCCTCTATATCTCCACTGGCCTTCTTAATTAGTACTCCATCATCACTTGTAACCTTTCCTATAACTCCACATTTTATATTGTTAGATTCTAGTAGTTCAATTATATTATCTGCATGTTCTGGTTCTACTATTATCATTAGAGAGTCTATTGATACCCCTAATAGATCAATACTTAACTCTTCTAGCATAGAGTATACTATTGGATTTATTAGTTGTGTGATACTCTCCTCATCTAGATATATACCTAGACTTGTTGACTTATTTATCTCTCTAGAATCCCCTCTTATTCCACCATTTGTAATATCAGTCATTGCATGAATTACTTCAGGGTATTCATAGTCATTTAGTAGGCCTGATGCTTTTATAAACTGTACATTCATTGTCTGGTTAATTACCTCTGGATAATTATTATATATAGAGGTGGTTGTTATTGTTCCACCACCAGAACCCTCAGTCATAAGTATTATGTCATCTACATGTGCATTAGCTCTAGCTGTTGGCTGACTATCAGATGAGCCTATTGCTCCTACTGCACCAACTAATCTATTTCCTAGCACCATGTCTCCACCAACTCTTAAGGTACTACCAGATACTAGTGGTACACCAGTTAATTCACTTACAGCACATATACCTGCTGTGTAGTCTAATAGTTTTCCTACATCACCATCATCTGCTAGGTGTATATCACTTATTAGTGCTACAGGATCTGCACCCATTACACATACATCTCTTAGTGTTGCACGTGCTGTATGGAAGCCTGCAAGGAATGGATAGTCACTTAAACGTGAATGTATTCCATCAATAGCACTAGTGATATAATATGTATCATCCACCTTTACTACGCCTCCATCATCCTGTGCTGTAGGATTAACTATGCTCTCACAATAAGTATTTCCAATAATCTCGGCTATCTTACTGTGTACATAGAAATCTCCCTCTCCACGTGAGCCTACACCAAACTGACCCATATGAACTCCAGACAGGTTATCATCAAGTAAGCCATTAAGTCCTGATTTATCTAGTTCTGTAGTGGTCTTTACTTCATCATAAAATGTTTTACTAAGTAGATGTGTACTTTCTTCATCTAAGTCTTTATAGTAACTTAATATTTTGTCTAATTGTTGTAGTGTTTCTTCTTCTGTTTTGTTACTAGTGATACTTCTCTTTATGTATTCTTCTATATCCATTATTATCACAGTTACTCTACTTTGTCTACAAAGTTTTTTAGGATGTTTAATCCCTTTTTACCACTCTTTTCTGGATGGAATTGTAGTGCATATGTATTGTTTTGGCCTACAGCTACAGGTATCTTCATACCATAATCTGTGTATGCTGTTATTATGTCACTATCTTCTGGTTCAATGTAGTAAGAGTGTACAAAGTACATGTATTCATTATCATCTGTTAATATGCTTGTATTATTTGTGGGTGTATCACTTATCTGGATTTGATTCCATCCCATGTGTGGAATCTTGTATTGACTGCCTAGGTCAAATTTTTTTACTTGTCCCTTGAATATACCTAATCCTTCTATATCTGGACTTTCCTGGCTTGACTCAAATAGTACATGTAAGCCTAAGCATATTCCTAGTAGTGGTTTATCATCATTTACATGATCCTTTATAATATCACTATACTTGGATAAGTTATTCATTGCTGCACCAAATGATCCTACTCCAGGCAGTATTAATGCATCAGCATCAATTAGTTCTTGTTTGTCTGATGAGAGCTTTACTGATGCTCCTACCCTCTTTAGTCCATTATATATACTTCGAATATTTCCACTACCATAATCAATAATTGTTATATCACTAATAAATTACACACTCCAATAATAGTTTAAAAATAATTGTTTAAAAAATAGCTTAGAAAAAAATAGTAGGTTAGAGAAGTTATCTCTCCTCTGTTGGTGTCTTAGAATCATAGAAGTCCTTGATCCTAATAGTATCATCTAGGTCGGGTGTTGATACTTCATGTAGTACTGTGTTTTCTATTGCTACAATTGTATGTGGTGTATTTGGCTCGATTCTTACAGTATCCTTTGTTCCAAAGTACTCCTTTTTATCCTCAAATTCAATGTATCCTTTTCCACTTACAATATACATTGTTTCATCCTTATTTGGATGATAATGGAAGCTTGTCTGATATCCTTCTTTGAGGAATAATTCCTTTGTTAAGTATTTCTCTGTGTATATAAGTACTTTCTCATATCCCCATGGCTTATCTTGTCTATTAGAGTACTCCTTCTGTACTTGTTGTAACTCTTTTGAGGTATCTACGGCCATCCAGAATAATCCATTTTCCATGTAGTATCCAAGATTCTTATCCTTTGCTAGTTCTGGGAAGATTGTTTTTTCTATATCTCCCTGTTTATATGTTCCAAAGTCTAATTTACCCTTAGAGAAGTATATTCCACCATTAATATAGTAGTCTAGTAATGGTTTCTCCTTGAATGATACTATGTTATCACCACTTAGGTCAACTATACCATATGGTGATACCATTTGTGTTACAAATATTGTGAAGTCAAATGGAGATTTTTCTCCATGTTCTACCATTTTCTTAATATTGATGTCTGCTACTACATCCCCATTTCGTATTACACATTGTGTATTATCATCAAGGTGTTCCATACCTAACCTTATAGCATTAAGTGTTCCTAGGGGTTCATCTTCTTTTACATATTCAATGTCTATTCCCATATAATTATCATGATAGCGTTCTTCAATTTTTTCTCCAAGGAATCCTGTTAATAGAATTACTCTATTAATTCCTGCACTTTTAAAGTCAAATAATTGTTTATCTAGTATTGTGTAATCTTCTTTTAGTTCTACTAATGGTTTTGGAACAGTTTCAGTTATAGGTCTTAGTCTTTTACCGAAACCACCACAAAGTATCATTCCCACTGTGTCTTTCATTTGAATCACTCGGTAATTAATTAAATATTTATTCTATCTATACAATAATTTTGATAATTATTCTATTATTTTAATCTATTTTCTTTATAATAAATAAAGATTATTAATTTCAATATGAAAAAGTTACTAATTCAACTAAGTTATATAAAAAAATCAGTGGAAGTGGAAGGATATAAGATTTTTTAGTGGGTTATTTGTAAATTATCTCTTTGTATTGTACTTGGAGCTAAGGTTGATAACTGAAAGCTTAAATCAAAGTCCACCTGTATAGAACTGTTTTCTATGTATACATCTACTGCACTACAACCAGCATATAATCTGTAATACATTGGATCATCATAATCTTGTATAATATCAATGTCTAGTCCACTTCTGATTCCTAGAATATATGCAAGATCCTCTACTAATGCATCCACAACAGCCTGTGATGGCTCATAATCATAATATTTTCTTAGTACATCTAAATCACTTTGATGAATAGTTATCATAATTTATCACTCCAATACCTAAAAGTTCTTTCTTACATTATTATAAATCTTAAAAACTATATAAAGGTACTTTAATTTAGATATAACTAAATAACTTGTCTTTATTTTTAGTTTTCCTTAAATATTGATTATTAAAATTAGTTTAACCTTAAAATATAGCTTATTTTAGTCAAGACTAAATTTTTATTAGTAATCTAAAAAGAGTTCAAATTCATTAAAAAACAGATCTAATAAAAGTTTCATGATAACATAGAGGATAACCTAAATT
>JAJQHG010000009.1 GCA_021199865.1 Methanosphaera sp.
GTTCTACTTCTATTAGTTTATCGAATATTTATATACTCGTTTTTATTTTTCTTTTATACTATAATCAGTAGGTTTCATGTGTTTAAAACAACATGAACAGCATCTCTCCTTTTTTTAGTTCCAGGCTTACTTTATAATATCATTATATATTTCAGGTATTTTTTGGAGTCATAATATCCAGAACACATTAGACATATTCATATTCTTTCTATTTTTTTAATTATATTATAATTTATTTCCACAGCTTCCACAGAATTTATCTGATGGTTGTATAACTTCTCCACATTCAGGGCATGTTAATTCAGTTTCTAGTTTTTGTCCACAACTATGACAGAATTTCATGTTTTCTCTTATTTCTTCTCCACAATTAGTACAGAACACTGGTTTTTTCTCTTCATTTGTATCATTATTAGTTTTAAATGCTTGAGTTTTATTACTGAATGGGTTATTCATTCCATCAGCAACATTATCCTTCAACATTTCACCAAATGCAAATGCAAGAGGTAGTTGTGCTACTGCTCCACCTACTCCATCATTTATTCCAGAATTCGATGCATATCTCTTAGATATATCAGCAATTTGTTCATCAGCCCAGTTAAAGTCTAGTGTACCATATTCCATCTTCTTGTTTAATACCTCTTTAACTTTAACAGTATCCTCATCAGGTATTACTATTGTTGATACATAGAAGTTAACTAAATTTATACCATAATCCTCAAAGTCCTCATTTAACTGTTGTTGTAGAGCCTCTGAAATCTCAGTTAAGTGTTGATTAATGTTAAGATAACTTACCTCTGACATTATCTTTGCTAGATATGTTTTAATCTTAGTTGTTGTTTTCTCCTTAAAATAGTAGATCACTGTATTTGTATCAATATGATCCTGTGTTCCAACAACCTTTATGAGGAATTTTCTTGAGTTATCAACAACAAATTCCATACTGCCTGATGCACCAACATTTAATGGTATGTTAAACATTGGATCCAGTACTTGGAATCTTGAACTAGTACCCCACTCAACATTTAATGATACTGCCTTATTAATAAAGTACACTTCTACGTGGAATGGTGAAACACCCTCTGTTGGTAGGTTTATTAGGCCACGAAGTATTGGAATATTTTCTGTTTTAAGTTCATGTTTTCCTGGTCCAAATAAGTCTAGGGCACGTCCATCCCTGTATAGTATAGCTTCCTGTGATTCATGGACAATCAATTGACTCTGTGTATTAAAATCCTCATCTGGATGTTTATATACCAGTGTACGATCGTCTCCCTCAAATTTAATAACTTTTAATAATTCCATAGAAATCCTTTTTCTTAAATTATTGATTTAATTATATCTTAATATATATTATGTATAATATTTAAACTAAGTAGATCAAATAAAATTTAATTAATAGGTTTATAGCATGGTACTATCTAAATTAATTAGTTCATACACCACATAAAAAAAGTATTAGTAAAATCTTAGAGGATTTAAATAGGATAAGAAAACATTGTATAAAAATAAGATAAGTGGAGGTTAATAAAGTAAATATTTATACTAATTTTTCTAGGAAGTCTACTGAAGTCTTTTGTATCTTATCCAAGTCTTCTTGGCTTTTTGCCTCAGCAGTAATCCTAATGTATGGTTCTGTACCTGATGGTCTAATAAGAACCCAACTATCATCCATAAACTGTATACGCATACCATCAATGGTTAATACTTCTTTGATATCATTGAACTGGGATTCAAAGTTATTAAATACTTCACTCATAACCTCTTGTTTTTTATCATTAGGACAGGTTATCTTCTCTCTTATTGTAGGATAACTCTCTATTGAATCTAACTGTTTAGATAATGGACCATTCTTTTGTATAGCTCTAATGATTCTAAGACCAGATAATAATCCATCAGGACACATACAAAAGTCGGGGTGTAGCCATGTACCAGAAGGTTCCCCACCAAAGGTAGCATTATTATCTACAATAGACTCTGCTACATGCACATCACCTACTGGAGTTCTAAGTACAGATCCACCAATCTTCTTCATCTCTGTATCTAGACATGCAGATGCATCAACTGTTGTAACAACAGTTCCACCAAACTCACGTGCAATAATAGTTAATAACTTATCAAAGTCAGATAGTCTGCCCTTCTCATCTACTGCTATCATACGATCAGCATCACCATCATGAGCTATACCAACATCAGCACCAAGAACCTTAACAGTCTTCATTAACTCTCCTAGATTAGCACTATTAGGTTCAGGGTTACGTCCAGGGAAAAATCCGTCAGGTTGTGCATTTAGTGTTATAACATCCATCCCTGATCTTCTAATAGCCTCCGGAGATAAAATTGATCCTGCACCACTAGCACAGTCAACAACAACCTTTAATGGTTGTGAACTATCAATACCAGATATTTCTATGATATCATCAACATACTCATCCTTAAGTGATGATATATCATAGTCATTACCAATCTTATCCCATTCAACAATATCAAAGTCCTGTTCATATACAAGTTTTTCTATTTCACGTTCCTGACTTTGCTTAAATGCTGAACCATCAGCATTCCATAACTTAATACCATTGTATTTTGATGGATTATGTGATGCTGTAATCATTATAGCAGCATTAGCATCCTTCTTTATTGCAGCATAACCTACTACAGGTGTTGGAACCATGCCTAACAATAGTACATCACAACCTGATTGTTCAAGACCAGCCGTCATAACTTTCTCGATAATACTGCTACTTGTTCTGGTATCACGACCAATAACAACTATATGATTTGCTCCACCAATATATTTAGCTAATGCTCTAGCTACATCTAGGGCTAACTCTAGTGTAACTTCCTTCTGATATTCTCCCCTAATTCCTGATGTTCCAAATAATTTTGGTATATTATTCATACTTAATACTCCATATTAAAAATTAATATATGTTAAGACTTTAAAAATAGTTTATTTTTCCTTATAAAAGATTAAAAAAAAGAAGAGTAAGTAAAGTAAAATATCTACTTATGCTCCAAACTTAGGGATTACATTCATTAAATCACGGATCATATATATTACATCTGATCCTCTAATACGACATAATCCACCCTTTGCTGCTGCACGTTCACCATACTCTTTAACATCATCTACACGTAGACCTGGTGCTTTAAAGAATACTGGTACAGGATCTCCAGTGTGATCCATTACACCCACAGGTGTTGAGTGGTCTGCTGTAACAAATAGAACAATATCATCCATCTTGTCAAGATCACCCATAATCTTATCAACTTTCTCTATGAAATCTCTCTTACCAAATATGTCACCATCATGACCAGCTTCATCTGCACCATCAACATTTACTAGTATAAAATCATATTTATCACTACTAATAGTGTCAACAATATGTTTATGTACACTATCAATATCAGTAGTAATTCCACCAGTAGCACCAGGAATATGTATAATATCCATACCAGCTAATTTACCTATACCCTGTATGAGTCCAGTTTCTGCTACACATGCTGCCTTTAAGCCATATTTCTCTTCAAATGGTGTAACTGTTGGTACAGCACCTACACCTCTAGGTAGAACTATGTTTGCAGGATTCTCACCATTTTCTATTCTCTCAAGATTTACTGGGTGATCTTTTAGCATTTCATATGATTTTACTACAAACTGGTTAACTACATCTGCAGTGTACTTTGCTTCTTGGCTATCATTTAGTGGTTTTACAGTCTTAGGCTTGTTACCTTCATGTTTAGGATCAGCATCTGTTATTTGATCAGATAAGCCTTCACCTCTAAGTACTAGTACTGCTCTGTGTCCAGTTGATTCCTTAAATATTACCTCTACATTATCATCAATTTTCATCTGATTAATTGTTTCAGAGATTTCATCTGTTCTGTTCTCTATTCTTCCAGCTCTACGATCAGTTATTGTTAAGTCTTCGTCAGCAGTAGAGAAGTTGCATCTAAATGCTATATCTCCAGGTTGTACATCAACATCTACACCTGCTGCTTCAAATGGTCCTCTTCCAGTATATACTTCATAAGGATCGTATCCTAGTAATGTTAGGTGTGCTGTATCACTTCCAGGTCTTACACCTGGACGAATAGTATCCATGATACCCGTAATACCCTCTTTAACCATTTTATCCATGTTAGGGGTTCTTGCATTCTCTAGGGGTGTTTTATTACCTAATTCTTTTACTGGACGGTCACCCATCCCATCAATAACAAATATGATTCCTTTCATGTTATCATGCTCCAATTGTTATAATGATACCAACTAATGCTCCAATTATTGTGGCTGTCAGATTAACATGTTCGTTGTTAAAAAGGCCGTTTCGTTCTAAGGTTGCACCAAGAAGACTATCTGCAAAACAACCAATTAATCCTGCAATGATTGATATACAGATACTGTGGGTAATGTCTGGAGATACATTTAGTATAAAAGCCGAAACTCCTATTATTAATGCTCCAATTAATCCTGCTACTGTTCCAAGGAGGGATACTCCTCCATCAGTCCCAGGTTTTACTATTTCTCTTGTTGTAATTAGCTTTGGCTGAGATAATACACCTATCTCACTAGCTAATGTATCAGCAGTTGCTGTTGATATTGATCCAATGAATCCTGCATAGTTTCCAAAGATTGCACATATTATCGGTACAATCCCATTAGAAATAACATTTTTCACTGTACGTTTCTCGTGAACTAATCCTATACGTCTCTTATAGTCTTTTTTAAATCTAGTGAATACTGTTCCAAGTATAAGAAATAGTAAAAGTATTGCTAACCAGTTAATTCCACTGGTCATTGTAATAAATATTCCAATAATTGTAACAAAAAATGAGCCTAGTAAATCAAGTGCACCACTTAAGTATACTATGATTCCAAGTATTACACAAATTATAAGGAATATTAATTGTATCATATTAATAATTTCTATGTTTTATTAATATAAAATTTTTTCATTATGTAATGTAATTTTTAAAATAAAAATAAATAAAAGTGAGTGGAGTTGAATAATTACTTGAATTTTAAAGAGTTTTAAATGTATCTATAAAACTCTTGTTTTTATGGTTTCTACTTTCTTTAATGGGTAGATCTTCTTAGCTTCATGATATATACTTGAAGCAAACTTACCAGAGATGATCTCTTGAACTAATTCATTAAGAGTCTTCTGGCTAGCACTCTCTTGAACCATTGTTCTCATGGTTTCTCTAATTAGTTTTTGTTGTGAAGCTTTAGCTCTTTTTACTGTTACTGCTAACATGTGGACATTCATCTTGTATCCATCACTGGTAGTTACATCAGTTATTGTGTCTATACGACTTGTTCCCCTTCTGATCATACTACGTACGTAGTCTGTTGTTACTTTGTGTCCAGTAAACTTGGTGTGTGCTACTTCTCCACTTACATGGTCTACTTCAAAGAATAATTTAACATATTGTCTACTGAAGTCTCCACTTAACTCACGCATTGATGTTTCAATCTTACGTCCAACCATCATTTCTGGTTCTCTTGCAGGACTTGTTCCTAGACTTGCTTCATCAAATTCTTCTGGTGCTAATACTTCATACCAAATTTTTTCTTTCCATGTATCACGTACTCTTCTTCTTACTGCCATCCTATCTAATCTCCTTATCTTTAATTTTATTAATTTATTTAATTTCTTGAGTAATATGTCTATTATTGTAATATTCTCAAAATAATGTAGTTTAATCTACTGTTGGTGGTTATTTCCTCATGTTGTAAATAAAATTTAATCTATTAATTTGAAAGAATCCGTCAGGACTATGAGTAAACAAAACTCATGTTTTTATAGAATAATTAGATACACATGACTATTAGTCATTTTATCCTATAATAATACTTTATGTATTATAATCTACTATAGACCTAGTCTACATTCATTTATTAATAATATATTATTTATCTAATATAAAGGTAGTGTTAATATATTTAGAATATAGATTATAACAAGTAATCTAAAAAGGGAGTGTATCTTGCTATAAGGAAGATGAGTTTAATATTTTTAGTTTATTCATCTAAAAATATTTCAGTTAAATGTTTGGCGGATAACTGTGAATTCTCCTTGTCAAGTTCTGTTATTTTTTTATCTAACTCTTTAAGTTTTGATTCAATTAATGATGTATCTTGATTTATTATATCCTCATATGTATATTCCAGATCAATGTTTTCACTCTTTTTTAATATGGTATAATATTCTTCTTCTGCATCAAATGGTTTTATGTATAGTCTAGTATCATTTAGTTGACTTCCAGGTAGTGATACTAACTGTGAGAATGGATTTGTTACGCTTGAATAATAAAATGTTGATATGTCTAGACTTGTCATTATGAAGTTTTGTAGTCCATAATATACTACTAGTGGATTGTCTAGTTTTATATTGTTACTGAAGTATATGTATAAGTAACACTCATCATATCCATTATAGATTAATAGGGGAGTTACATTAAATGTGTCCTTAAATAATTTTTGAACCTGTTCTACATCATTAAATAATTTTTTTGTAAAGCCTAGGTTCATTGTTCTACGTATAAACATGAATTTTTCTACAGAACTCATAGAATATGTTTCTTCCGTGATACTCTTTTTATCTATTCTAAATCTTAATAACATGACTTTATTTATTGCACTATCAATATACTTCTGTGAGTCTAGGTTATCCCATTGGATAATTGAATTATCTGCATCATAATCATATAGGGATATATAGTAGTCATTCAGTGTATAATTTTCTTCGAGACTTTTGGATATATCATCAACAGAGGTTATGTATCTCTTTTCGAATCCATTCTCAGCAGTACCAGTTAATAGTATCCTACTAAATTTAGAGCCATATAATAATTCATAAAAATCATACCATTGTGAGGTAATTTTCATAAAAATACTCTCCTGTATTTAGTTAATATTTCTTATATTTCAGATATAATATTCTGAAATTATTACTTAAACACTTTTATATTAGTGATTAATAATTATATTTGCTTAGACTTTGTTACATTTTGTTTAAATTTTATTAAATTAAATTTTATAAAAATAGGGTTTCTTATATAATTATAAAAATAAGTTTAGAAATATTCTACTCAAAACTAAAAATATAGGGGGGGGATGTGTCAAGTTTTCATAATTAAATTATTGACAAGAAAACTAATCTTATAAAATAAATAAGTAATCTTCTAATTAGAAGTTACTACTTTTTACTAATACTCCTATAGAAGATACTTAATTCTCACATATAATAAAACAGGGGATGATTTTTTAGATAATTATGTCATCTTTTTTAATCTGTTTATTAATATAGTTATCTAGTGCATCCTCAGTAGATTTATTAGACTCAATTACTTTAATATTTCTATTCTCAACCTCAGATTTTGCACTAAGTCCTATCTGTTGACATATTAATATATCACAGGAATCTATTGCATCTGCTGACTTTTCCCATTCTTCATGATTCTTATCATGATCCTTGGAGGAGAAAATTACATTATTATACTCAATATTATGAGTATTTGGATCATAGTTATAAATTAAAAAATATTCACATATACCAAAGTGTTCAAGTTTCTTTCCATTATCCTTAACAGCTACTGCAATTTTCTTCATAAACAAATCTCCTTATATCTTGTATATATTTCCTAAGTTCATAGAATTTTTAGTTAACAATATTTCCATCAGAATTAACCTTATAATTAGTTACAGGTTTTAATATATTCATTAGTTCTATTACATCATCCTCATTAACCATGGTATGAATACATCCATCATTCAAAAGATACACTCCCATAACAATATAATTAGATAAGGACATCATAACCTCATTTAAGTCAACAGGACATGCCACACCAATAACACCTACAAATGGACGTTGTTTGATAACACGTTTAACAAATGTTGATCCTGGTACAACATATATAGCAATATCCTTTTCTTGTGCAATAGCCTCAAAATGACCAATTGAACATTTACCACACTGTACACATTCAAGTCCACTTGTACCAAGCTTCGCTGGACAATCTACACCCCTAAGACAGTGGGGTAACACCATTATAACATCTTTCGCATCAAGCTGTTTAAATGAGTGCTTGTTAAGACTATTCGTTATATTAATATTTAATCTATCAATAATTAATTCATCTTTACCAATTATTCTTAGAATATATTTTAGTATTGGTGCGGTCGTAGGCAGGATATGTATTAATACATTAGGAAGTATTAATCTCTTATTTAGCATAGTTATACTACCCAGTATTGATGTAATTAGCACTATAATAACAAGTATAATTGCTAGAATTACAACAATTTGTCCTATAACTATAAAAATCAGATTAAGATCCATAATATTTATCTCTCACAAAAAGTTTTTATGAACAATTAATGAACTGCTACACAGCTATGACTACGTAGCTTCCTAGTTAATATATCTAATGGTACAAGTTTCTATAGGCTATCTCCACACTTAGGCGGTTTGTTTTTAATTCTTCGTTTAGAATATTTATAACTACATTCATATCTTTATTATGATTTGTTCCACAATTAGGATTATCCTATTATAGAAAAAAATAGTATTTTTATATTCTTTTATTGATTTAACTTTTTCTTATAATAATTTTTTATTATTCTTATTTCACATTCACCCACATAGATTAAGACTTCATGGGTTAATGTTTAATTTTCTTTAAAATTATTCTTTATAATAT
>JAJQHG010000083.1 GCA_021199865.1 Methanosphaera sp.
GTTTAAATATTCCCTAAAATCTATAAGAATATAGGTTAAGAAAGATTATTTATTGGAAATTAATTGCAAATAGATCTCCATAAACATTTTCTATTAATGTGAATTCATCATCATCTAATTCTATAACTTCTATGACACCTTTTTTATTAATGAAGTACTGTGCATCAGCAATATTTCCATCATCCTCAATGTATAGATAGATTCCATCAATTATGTCCTCATCAATATAGTTAAGATTTATTGTGACTTTCACTATCATGTTGACTGACTCAATTGAATCATATGCTAAGTCAGGGTTATCCTTACTTTTCTTCTGGATATCTTTAAATTCTTTTATTCTCTTGTTAAGTATCCGTGTATATTCATGATCTTCTCTTTTAACCATATTCTTCTACCTCTCTAATACTTATAATATATATATATATTTATATATATATATATTTTCTAAATTCTAGTTATTTTTTAAGAAGATATAGACTATAAAATCACCAATAAATATTGACACTATTATTTATCATTAAATAATATGTTGAATAAATGTTATTATAATATGATTGTATTATATTACTTAATAATATAATGTATATAGGTTATAATAGATTTTATTTGTTATAATCACCAAAGGAGGTAGATATTTGTCTGATAAAGAATCTAAATTAGCCTCAGGCAGTGTTATTATATTACTTGGTTCTATTGTACTAAGATTGGGTGGATTCATTTATAGATCTATACTAAGTAGAATTATGACAACAGCAGAATATGGTATTGTAGGATTAACTCTACCATTTCAGAACGCGTTGATTACTGCTGCTAGTGGTGGAGTACCACCTGCTATAGCAAAATATGTATCGCAATATAGGGCTGTTGATGATGATGAAATGGTACACCAAATTATTGTTACTGCAATGAAGCTAATGATATTTATGGCAGTATTGGCTGCAGTAGTTATGTATATAATATCAGAACCTATAGCAATAGGAATATGGAATAAACCAGAAGCATTAACACCACTAAGATTAGTAAGTATTATTGTACCATTTAGTGTAATGGCTGGTGCTCTTAGAGGTGTTTTCCAGGGATACTATAAGATGACTCATATATTTTATAGTAAATTTATTGAACAAATATTTACATTAATTTTTGCAGTCCTTCTTGTAATTATTGGATGGAAAGCATCAGGAGCTGTTACTGGTACTGCTCTTGGATTCCTTATGGCTGTACTTGGTTCATACTATTTATATAAGAAGGATATTAAAGATAAGTACTTATCAAATGAGTATGAGTCAATACCATTTAGGGATGAAATAGTTGTAGTAAAACAGATATTCAAGTTCTCTATTCCTGTTGTAATAACGGGTATTGCTGAAATATTTATCTATGATACAGGTACATTCTTTATTGGAATGTTTTTACCAACAATGTTTGCAGGTTACTATACTAATGCTAGTTCTATTGCAAGAATACCCTTAATTGTTGCTAATAGTATTTCTACATCTGTTCTTCCAGCAACTAGTGAAGCAGATAGTCTTAAAGACAAAGAAACACTTAAGATGTACATACATCAATCATATAGATACACAACACTTACAAGTTTACCAGTTTCTGTATTCATTCTAGTATTTAGTGTACCAATAATATCATTATTATTTGGATCAGATTATACACCTGGAGCTACTGCTCTATCAATACTTGTAACAGGAATGTTCTTCTTCTCAATATATCTTATTGGAAGTAGTATGTGTCAAGGACTAGGAAAACCACAGTTTCCAATGTATGCACTACTAATAGGTTCTGTAATTAATATTATTGCAAGCTACGTCCTAATTCCAATCTTTAGTATTGAGGGTGCTGCTATTGCAACAACTATTGCAGCATTTGTATTAATGGCTTTAACAATGATTGAATTAACACGTATATCTGGTGTAAATATACCATATATGGATCTATTTAAAATTATTATTGCTGCAATAATAATGATGCTTGTAATGTTCATATTCCCTGATAGTATAATTGGAATGATTATTGGTGGAATTGTCGGATCAGTAGTATACTTAGTATTAGTATTACTATTTAAAGCAATGAAAAAGGAAGATGTTGTATTTATTGAACATATTGTTAATAGAACAGGACCTATAAAGAAGTATCTAAGTCCAATAATGAAATTAATATATAAGTATGCAGACTAAAAAAAAGAATGATAACTATACGTTGTTATTCTAACTTAACCACCATTACATAAAACTAGTTTTAAGTTATTTGAGTAAATAAATTATATTCCTATTAAATATTATAATAAGAAATCTCTGAATATTTAATAAATGATTTAATTTAAAATCAACATTAATCTAAGAATTAATCTAAAAGAAAATAAGAAAGAGGTAGGAGTTTATATTTTAATTTTTATATCTAAAGCACTAGATCCTTCTTCATATACAAATACAGGGTTAATATCTAACTCTTTTATCTCTGGGAAGTCTAGGGTTAGTCTTGTTACACGTTTAAGTGTATTCTTAACTGAGTCAATATCACTAGGAGCATCTCCACGATAACCCTTAAGTAATTTACTAATCTTAGTACTATCTATTTGATCATCAATTACTTCATCACTGATTCCAGAACCTAGCTTGAAACATACATCATTAATAAGGTTGACATATATTCCACCCATACCGAAACCTATTATAGGACCAAACTGTTCATCACGTAACATACCTATAAGTACTTCATGACCATTAGGCATCATTTTCTGAACTTCTACACCATCAGGTATAACATCAGGGTGTGCTTCTTTAGCATTAGCCATAATCTTTTCAAATGTATCCTCAGCTTCTTGTTTGGTTGATATGTTAACTTTTACTCCACCAATATCTGTTTTATGTAATATTTTATCTGATGCAATCTTAAGTACTACAGGGAATCCCATATTCTCTGCTGCTTGACCAGCTTCTTCTTTGTTTGTTGCTAATACTATTGGTGCAGCCTCAATACCATATGCATCTGCTACTTGGTATGCTTCACTACCTAATAATGCATCTCTACCAAGTTCTGTAGCATGATCAATAACTTTCTGTGCTTTTTCTTTATTAACATCTGTGATGTCATCTACACATGACTTTTGATCTTCTGCTTGTATAGCTGCATAACGCTCCATTAATTTTAGTACACTTACAGCTGTCTCTGGGAATACACATGTTGGTATGTCATGTTCTCTTAAAACCTCATTTTCTTTCTCAAATGAAGGTCCACCCATATTAACAACCATTAATGGTTTATTAGATTTTTCTTTAGCAGAAACAATTGCTTTACCTACACCTTCAGGATCATAGGATGCTGTAGGACATGCCATAATAATTACACTATCAACATTATCCTGTTCTAACACGATATCTAATGTTTTCTCATATCTATCTGGTAGTGCATCACCTAATACATCAATAGGGTTATGGACACTACCTTCATCAGGAATAACTTCCTTTAATTGTGCTGATACATCATCATCAAACTCTGCTAATTCTAATCCTAACTCTTCAATTTTATCTGCTGTTAGTACTCCTCCACCACCAGCATTAGTTATTACTGCAACGTTTCTACCTTTTGGTAAGTTAGATTTAGAGAATGCTGTTCCATAGTCAAATAGATCTTGCATTGAACGTGCTCTCATAACACCACAGTTCTCAAATGCTGCATCAAATGCAGAATCATTACCTGCAAGTGATCCTGTGTGTGATGATACTGCTTTTGCTCCAGCTTGACTTGAACCAGCCTTTAAAATAATAACAGGTTTTTTCTTTGTTACTCTTCTCATTACTTCTAGGAATCTTTCTCCTTGACTGATTCCTTCTAAGTAACAAAGTATAACCTTTGTATCATCATCATCTGCTAACTCTTCGATTACATCAATCTCAGTTATATCTACCTTATTACCAAGACTTACTACTTTACTAAATCCTATACCTTCAGATATACTCCAGTCAATTATAGCTACAGTCATTGCTCCACTTTGGGATACAAATGCAATATTTCCCTTATTAGGCATCATCTGTGCAAATGAAGCATTTAATGGTGTGTGGGTATCTAAGCTTCCTAAACAGTTTGGACCTTGAACATTCATATTGTATTTTTTAGCAATTTCTGCCATTTCATCCTCAAGTACTGCTCCTTCACCACCAACTTCTTTAAATCCAGCTGTGATTATTATAACATCAGTTACTCCCTTCTTTCCACAATCTTCTAATGTTGAATTTATGAATTTAGATGGAATAGTTAAAACTACTAAGTCTACATCACCTTCAATATCATTGATTGATTTGTATGCTGGTAAGCTAAGAATTTCTCCATCAGCTTTATTGTTTACTGGGTAAATTTCACCTGGAAAACCACATGTTATGAGGTTATCAATTATTATGTAACCTAGTTTTCCTTCCTTGTTTGACGCACCTATTACGGCAACTGACTTTGGATTGAATAATCCATTTAGGTCTTTCATAAAATTCCTCTCTATAATTATTTTTTCCTAAAGAAAATTAGATAAGAAATAATAATACAATTATTTCTATTTTTATTACTATCATGTAATCCATTTTTAATAAAATTACTCTATTATCTTATTAAAATTATACATGAATTATCATGATAATTATCAAATGTTATATATTTTATCATACATCTTATATATTGTTTACTATCAATTAGATATTAACTTAAGAATAATATTGGGTATTGTTTAAGATATTTATAATATCATTGATAAACTTATCCTCTCACGTTCAAGATCAACTTCCAATATTTTTACTTCAACAATATCTCCAACAGACACAACATCTAATGGATGATTAACAAATTGATTCTCTACTAACTGTGAAATATGAACTAGTCCATCCTGATGAACACCAATATCAACAAATACTCCAAAATCAACAATATTGCGTACTACTCCTTCTAACACCATATCTTGTTTTAAGTCCTCAATAGATAATACATCCTTTCGAAGTTGAGGCATACTATACTCTTCTCTTGGGTCACGTCCTGGTTTCTTGAGTTCATCAATAATATCATTTAAGGTATATGTATCTACTCCTAACTCTTCTGCCATGTAGTCAATATCCTCTATTTTAATATCAACTCCACCATTTCTAACATCTACTAGATCATATCCATAGATTGTTAAGAGAGCTAATACTGTATCATAAGACTCTGGGTGTACACATGTACTATCCAATACATTTTTTGGTTCATATATTCTCATGAATCCTGCACATTGTTCAAAGGTTTTTGCACCAATTCCTGGTACTTTTAGTAATTGATTTCTATCAACAAATGAACCATGCTCTTCACGGTACTTAACTATATTGTTGGCTACCTTCTTAGATATTCCAGCAACATGTTCCATTAATACTGCAGAGGCTGTATTTAAATCTACTCCTACATTATTTACACTCTTTTCTACAACTCCATCTAATGAGTTTGTTAATTTATTTTCATCTATATCATGCTGGTATTGACCCACACCAATAGATTTAGGATCAATCTTAACTAGTTCTGATAATGGATCTTCTAGTCGACGTGCAATAGATATTGCTCCTCTCTGGGTTGTATCATACTCGGGAAATTCCTCTGTAGCTAGTTGACTTGCAGAGTATACACTTGCTCCTGCCTCATTAACAATGGCATATGTTACATTAGTACCCTCTATTATTTGGGATATTATTTGTTCTGATTCTCTTGATGCTGTACCATTTCCAAGTGCTATGATATCTATTTTATATTCACGTATTAAGTCTCTGACTATTTCCTTTGTTTCTGATACTTTGTTTTGTGGCTCTGTTGGATAAACTACTGCTGTATCAAGGACGTTACCATACTCATCTATTACTGCTAGTTTACAGCCTGTTCTGAATGCTGGATCCCATCCTAGCACTGTTTTTCCTACTATTGGTGGTTGCATTAATAGTTGTTCAAGGTTGTTCTTAAATACTTTAATTGATTTATCCTCAGCAACATCTGTTAGTATTGATCTTATCTCACGCTCAATTGCTGGTGCTATCAAACGTTTATATGAATCATTTATTGCATCCTTTAGAAAATTTAGTGTGTACTTATTATAATCCATTTTCTCTGGTGTTGTGGAATAATTGATTAGTACTTCATCCTCAAGGTATACTTGTATGTTCTTGATTGGTGCATCGAGTGATACTTTTAGTACACCTTCATTTTCTCCCCTGTTAATTGCCAGTATTCTGTGTTGAAGTATATCAGATATGTTCTCTGAGTAATCATAGTACATATCATATTCATTAGATAATTCCTTATTCTTAGCTTCTACCACAATATTTGCTTTCTTTATAGTTATATCCCTAATGAATCGTCTAAATTCTGCTTTATCAGATATCATGTCAGCTATAATATCATTTGCACCTTGTTTAGCTTCATCTATTGTTGGAACATCTTCATTAAGATATTGTTCTGCTTCCGTATCTATTGAGTGTGTTAATTGTTGATCATATATTGTTAGTGCTAATGGTTCTAATCCCTTATCTTTAGCCTTTGTTGCACGTGTTACTCTCTTTGGTTTATATGGTCTATACAGGTCTTCTAGTTCTACTAGTGTGGTTGCATCCATTATCTGATTTTCTAGCTCTACTGTCAGTTTTCCCTGTTTATCTATAGCATTAAGTATCTTGTTACGTTTATCATTTATTTTTTGTAGATACTCATACCTTTTATTGAGATTTCTTAGGATTTCATCATTTAGACCACCTGTTGCTTCCTTTCTATATCTAGCAATGAATGGTATTGTGTTATCATCATTTATTAGTGAAATAGCTGCATTAGCTTGCCATGGTTTTATGTCTAATTCACTGGCTATTACTTGTTCTATATCCGTCATTTTATTCGCCTACATTAAGTATTAATATTATTTATATAGTTTATGGATTTATATTTATTTTTGATAATTCAGAAATTTTTTTATGATAAGTTTAGAGTAACCTAAATCTTAAGTATTATAATATGACTATTATTATATGAGGTAAAAAACATGTCAGATATTAAAAAAGTAGATGATTTTCTAACAGAAGCAAAAATATTCTTTGTATCAACAGTAAAAGATGGAGATACACCTAAATGTAGACCATTTGGATTACATGTATTACATGATGATAAGATATACTTTGGTGCTGGAACATTTAAAGAAGTATATAAACAATTAGAAGAAAACCCTAAAATAGAGATTTCTGCAACTAATGGTGAAGATATACTCAGATACTATGGTAAGGCTGTACTAACAAAAAACGAGGAAGTATTAAATATTGTAGCAGAAACCTTACCTGAAATCATGGATGCTTATAAGCAAATGGGTGGAGAAATGGGTTTATTCTACATTGATGATGCAACAGCTGAATTTAGAGATATGTTCAACATTAAAGAATCATATGAATTTAAATACTAGAAATAGTATTTATCTATCCAATAAACCCCTTTTTATATACTATTTTTCATAAAAATAGGATAATTTTTCTAAAATAGTAGTATTATAACTCATTTAATTTACGTTCCATCCTAGCAAATACAGAGTTTTCCTCTTTTTTACGTATATGTTCTTCTTGAAGTTCTTCAGGTAAATCTACATGTATTCCACATTCAGGACATTTTACTGATCCGCCAGCACATCCATATCCACAATCACATTCTCCACCTTCAGTATGATCAAATTCATGACCACATATATCACACTTCATCATCATTATAATAACTCTCCTAAAGGGTTCTTAGTCAATTTTTCTATTCTATTTATTAGTTATATCTTTGTTGAATAGTAATACCTATACAATACATTATATAGACATTTAGTAATTAAGTATAATAATACTTTACATATAATAGTTAATAATAAATGAATTTACGATAATATGACTAAAGATAGATCAAAAAAGTGTGATAACTATGCATCTGATAAGAGTGATATAGATGAGGATAACCTATCACTAAAAGAAAAATTTTATAAGCATAAGTTTAAGATAATACTACTCTTATTAGCCATTATTATTTTATTCATAATATTTACTATACAGATAAATAATAATTATTCAAATAATACTACAACAGTTCAAATAGCAAATACATCTATTGGTAGTGTTACAAAGACAGGTCCATATGGTAATACCTCATCAGATGTAAAGATTGCATATGTACTAGGAGTACATCCACGTGAGAATGGTTCACACACATTATTTAAACAAGCATTCCTAGAAGATGAATCAGACCTACAGTACTGCTATTATATCTATCAAATAAATGTTACAGCAAATGCAACAGATTTTAATCAAAGTCGTAGTAATGGTCAACAATTAGCATATGACTATGTTGTTGATGATATTATTAATGACTCATTTGACTTTGTTATGGATATTCATTATTGTGATGGTACATGGGGTGAGGAGAGATTTGTATTCACATCAGTAAAAGAGAATATTCTCTCATATAATATTAGTTATACTATGGCACAAACCTTTGAATGGCTAGATTACTATGAACCATCAAATCCTACAAGTCCAGAGTACTTGATGAGTCCTCTAAATAATGCAGGTATTACCACAATACTCTATGAATCATACATGTATGATGATAATAATACAACTTTAGAGTATGATCATGATGTAATAGAGTTTATAGATAA
>JAJQHG010000133.1 GCA_021199865.1 Methanosphaera sp.
CCAAAAACTAACAACATAAAACACCAAAAGTTTATTTTCCTTAATTGATAATCTACTATTTAAAAAAAAAAAATAGTTACTTATAAATTATAAGATTTTTCAAGGTATTTACACAATTCTAAGTAACATACTTATTAAATCAATACTACATATTTAAGCTACGTGCTCTTTCTAAACCCGCCCTTAATGAATCATATAATGAATCACCATTATCTATAGCATTAATAATAGCTTCTGTAACTCCGCCCTTAGTTGAGAAACTTTCAACAAACTCATCCTTATTATTATCGGGAACTAATTGACTAGTTTTTCTTGCAATCTCAACAAAATCTGGAAAATCAGTAGAGAATCGTTCTATATCCCTCCTAGTCTCATCAAGTTCATAGTCAACCCTACAAAATACGGCGGGTAAGCATCCTGCTACACTAATATAATCCATATCATCCTCACAATCTAGACTATAACAATCAAAGTCTAGTAGATCAAATAACTCCATAGCAACCTTGTTTTCTGGATAGAATCCAGCTATAGCTCTAGAGTCTCGAATTGTGCTTGGACCTGTTGGTATAACCTTCACAATATTATCTGATCCTGTCTGCTTCTTTATTGTATCAATAGAAATACCTGCCATGAATGATATTACTAATACATCACTATCCAAGTTAAACTCACCAATCTTACTAAATGATTGTGGTGGAACACTTAGTATAATAATATCTGAGTTCTCAACAATAGATGCATTACTTCCAATCATGTCAACAAGATTATTATCATATAAGTCACTGAATGTGAATATTGATCCATTATATGTTAATTCCATGTTATCATAAGGATAACCTTTCTCTAACAGTTTTAGTATTAATGCTTGACCAATGTGTCCTGCACCAATTACTCCAATTTTATTATTAAATAGTTCCTCAATAGTCATGATAAATAATTTCTATCAAGATATTAATAAATATAGAGAAAAATATAAAGAATTACATATTTCATATTAAAGAATTAATATAATACTATAAAAATAGGAGGTTAACCCATGCTAGATAGTAAATACAAATACCTTAAGACTCTCACAAAACAGTTATATAACTCTAAATCAACAAAAATAGGAAAGGATATTGAGGGAACAACCCCTCCAAGTGTATTTATTGGTAGTTATAATTATCCGAAGGTATATGCTGGACCATTACTTGCACCTAACTATGAAGAATCTAGTATAATGGATCAACCAGAAGAATGGGTTAACACCAACACATCACAGGAACAGATAATTGATTATAGATTAAACCTTGTTCGTGGAAAACAGACTGTAGGGGTGCAAGATCTAGAAAATAACTATGTTGAGAAGCTACAGGAGATATCCATGGCATCAAAATCAATAATGAGTGAAGCCACATTTAACAAGAAGCCTGTAGGATTAACACTCAGTAGAGAGAATACACCTCATGGTCCAAGTGGAATACTAAAAAAGTTTGATATAGATAATGCTAAATGGGATCATCAACTAGAAAAAGCATACTATGATACTGATCTTAAAGCAGCCAATGCTGTGGAAATACTTCACAAGAAAGATGTGTCATTTACTCAGATCCAGAAAGCATTCTCTGTAGGAAGTATGGGTATAAAGGATAACCGTAAACTTGTACCAACACGTTGGTCTATAACAGCAGTAGATACAACAATAGCAGATAAACTATTAGAACAAGTAAAGTACTATCCACAGGTAGATACCTTCAAGGTATATGAGTATAAGAGTCTTAATACATATTATGCAATTATTGAGATGCCAACACCATGGCAGTATGAGTGGATGGAGGCATTTATTGGTTCTGGAAGTAAGCCTACAATGATATTCACAGACTATGAACGCTACAAGAAAAAGAAGGAATATTCACGTGTAGGTGGATGCTATTATACTGCTAAGATGGCTGTACTTGAACAATTAGAGAAGGATAAACAGCAGGCTGGAGTAATAGTATTTAGGGAGTCTAATGCTGATTATATACCATTAGGTGTGTTTAATGTACGGGAGAATATTAGGCATGCTATGAGATCAGAACACAAAGAATTTGAAACACTAAGAAATGCTCTTGACTATATTGATACAAAACTAGAATTAACAGTGCATGACTTTAGATGTGCAAGTGACCTTCTAGATGAGGTACTAAAAGAAAGACAAACAACACTTGATCAATTCTTTTAGGAGTGATAGTATTGTTAGAAATAGAGTATAAGAAGAAGAGTGCTGATGTAGTTGATGCTATGACTAATAGTCTAAGAGATGATCATGATTATTATAGTGAGGCTATAGGAGAGATTAATAAGTTAGTTGCATCTGATGAGATACACATAGTAAATAGTGCTAATAGTGCTATATTAACTGTTATGGAGGCTGTATGTGATCCTATACTTATTCCTGATATGGGTGGATGGAATGGTGTTCAAAGATCATGTGATGTACTAAATAAAGAAGTCATAGAATTCAAAACTGATAAAGGCATGATAAATATTGAAGAACTGGATGAATATCTTAAAAGTAACACTGTTAACTCATTATATATTACATCACTAATAGGATATAATGCAAGTCACAAAATAGATGAAATATCCAGGTTATGTAATCTACATGAAGTAACACTTATTATTGATATTTCACCAACAATAGGTGATAGTAACATATCAAATAAATATGGAGACATCCAAATAGCCTCAACAGGTAGCCCAAAGATCATTAACATAGAAAATGGTGGATTCATAGTAAATATAACCAGAAAAGTAGAATTAAATAAGCACCTACTAAAAACATTCAAGGCTGATAATACAACCTGTGCTGGAATTAGTGTAGAAATAGAAAAAGCTGGAAGAATACTGGAAGACACAAGACATGCTACAACATATCTTCGAGAAAAACTACTCAAATCACTAGAGAATGATAACCTCCATAACATTGTATATGATGATGAGAACGGATTAAATATTATAATAACAGCTCCAAGTAAAAAGAAAGCTAAAACATTAGCATATAAAATAAGAAGCCAAATAAATGTTAGTGGTAATCATAGTATAATAACAACTACTCCTAACTATAATAGACTAAAAATACCTGGAATTGTGGTTGAAGTTAAAAATATTAATACATCTAGCATAACTATGAGCCTGCTAGATCAACTATGTGATATTATAATAAGTTCTATAAAAGAAGTGGGAGAATAGGTTTTAAGAGGCGATTATGTTTTAATAGATAGAAGAGCTATCTTCTCACATAGTAAATCTATGATGTTATCATCATCCCCCAGATCATAGGTCTTAATTATCTCATCTTTATCATATTCTTCTAGTAGACTATCATCACGGCTTGTTAATAGTTGTTCTGTTTTGGTAATCTGTTCAGAGCTACATTCAATGTATAGTACTGTGATGTTTCCACTATTTTTTATTCCTAGCATGTTTAGTGCTACATTTATCTGTTTTTGTCCTGATAGTCGTACACAGACTTCTAATCCCTTATCATTTGCAAAGTTATTGCCTTGATTAAATGAGGTAATTGCATGTGCAATTGCCTGTTTAAGATGAGTTTCTCCTGCTATATGATCTGTGTATAATAATTGTATGATTGAGTTTTCCTTCATATGGGTAATGGAGTCTATTTTCTTTAGAAACTTAGGAATATCATCAACATCCACATTCTTATATGAGTGAACATGGATATCATAGTTATCTAGTATTTCTTCTTGTAAGTCACTCATGGAATCATTTCCTGTTCTTATCTGTTAGAATCTTATTTACTCCCTTAAGATACGCTTCTACACTAGCCATTATAATATCTGGTTCTGTGCTTCTAGCAGTTATGATCTCATCATCATGTTTTAGTTTAACTAGTACATCAATTAGAGCATCTGTTCCACCAGTTATTGCATCTACATGATATTCTTCTAGTGATATGTCTGCAACATCCTCTATACTTTTACGTATTGCTTCTATTACTGCATCTACTGGTCCAACACCTACACCTGCAGCTATCTTCTCTTCATCATCAATATTAACCTTTACTGATGCTGTTGGTGTAACCCTATTTCCTGATACAGTAGTATACTCCTCTAGTACTAAGGAATCCTCTGGGTTAATGTGTAGAATATCATCTGTTACTGCTTGTAGATCAACATCAGTCACTGTTTTTCCCATATCAGATAATGACTTGATACGTGCAAATATACGGTTTAATTCTTCATCTGTTACCTCTGTATTTGTCTCCTTAATCTTTTCATGTATCACATGCTTTCCTACATGCTTTCCTAGGATGAATCTTCTTCTGTGTCCAACAGTCTCAGGCTTTATTGGTTCATATGTTTCTGACTTCTTTAGTACTCCATCAGCATGTATACCTGATTCATGTGCAAATGCATTTTCACCAACAATTGCCTTATTTGATTGTAGGTTAACACCAGATATCCTCTCTACTAATTGTGATGTTTCATAGAATAGTTCTGTGTTTATGTTTGTTTTTACATTATATAGTGATTCTAGTGACATTACTAGTTCTTCACATGAAGTGTTACCTGCACGTTCTCCTAATCCATTTATTGTTACATGTGCCTGTTTTGCTCCAGCTTTTAGTGCCATTAAGGTGTTTGCAACAGCTAACCCGAAGTCATTATGACAGTGTACACTTAGTGGTCTTGATAGTTTTGAGAGTTGATGATAGAAGTCATATGCTTTATCTGGTGTTAGTATTCCTACTGTGTCACATGCACATATTCTGTCAGCTCCTGCATCTATACATAGATTATATAGGTGTTCAAGATCAGATATCTCTGTTCTAGTTGCATCCTCTGTTGATAATTCTACTATTAATCCATGATCCTTCGCATATTCTGTAGCATTAACTGCCATTTCTTCTACTTGAGGTCTAGTCTTTCGTAGTTTATAGTCAATATGTAGATCAGATGATGGAATTACTAGGTGGATACTATCAACATCACATTCTATTGCTGTATCAATATCAACAGCTAGTGGACGAGCAAAGCTACAGATTTCTGCATCAAGATTATTCTCTGTTATCAACTTAATACTCTTCTGTTCATCCTTTGATGTTATTGCAGAACCTGCCTCTATAATATCAACACCTAACTTATCAAGAGTCTGTGCTATTCTAAGCTTCTCATTAGATGTTATTAATACTCCAGGGGTTTGTTCACCATCCCTTAGTGTTGTATCTAATATCTTTAGATCATCAAACATACAATCACCTACTTTTTATATAAAACTGTTATTATACGAGTTAAACTCTTATGCATTCTTATACCATGTTGTTGTTCTATCACAAGGGGCGTATCCTCTACTACTTCTGATAAGTCTATGTAGTGTGGTGATGCCATACATATAAATCCATCATCCTTAATATTATCTGCAATATTAATTAATGCTTCATGATAGAGTTGACATGTATCATCTCCACCAAGTGTTGTTGATATACCATATGGTGGATCCATTGCAACAGCATCCACTGGAGTATCTAAGTGTATCTTACGTACATCCTCCCACATTATATTAAAATCTTCAAAGCCTTCATGTGCAAGGTTAAGCTTTGTTCCCTCATACATCTGCTTTTCTATATCTGAACCTATAAGCTTAGTACCAAGATGTCCTGCCTCAATTAGTATTCCACCTGTTCCACAAAATGGATCTAATACAACATCACCCCTATGTACTCTTGCAAGATTAGCCATGCATAGTGCTAGCTTTGGACTCATAGACCCTGGATGGAAGTAGGGTCTCTTATGTGGCTTATTATCAAAGAAGTGTTTCTTATCCTGCTCTACTACTAGATTTGTGATAAATACCTGATTATATCCTACAACACGAGACTCATTATACTCATTAGTCTCTATTACAGGATCAGTAAATACTAATTTAATAGTGTATTCAGGGTTATCTAGTAATACTTTTACATGTGAAGATTCCTTGATATATCCACCTATATGGTACTCTATACCATCCTTATCCACATCTCCATTACCCATACGTTTAACACGTACCTTGAATGAACCGGATATTATATCATCCCAGTTAATTTCCTCTACATCTGACCTTAAATTATCTGGTGTTGATTTAGAGATAGTTTCTAATATTTCATGTGTATATCCTAAGTGGCTTCCAAGATCCACTATATCCTCCTGGACTGCATCAACTTCTAGTTGTATGATTCCAGGATACTCTTCAAGTATATTATAATTAATACCAAGTATCTCTAGTCTTGCTAATAATTCTGCTTTTGGTAGTGTTTCATTCTCCTGTGATAATATTACTGTGATTTCCATAAGTTCTTCAATCTCCTTACACCAATAGTTGGTACTAATTTAAATATTATTCCGGACTTAATTAATTCCTTTATAAGTTCTGTCTGACTATCCATGTCACCATACCTGGATATTATCTTATTAACATCATATTTTATTAGTTGTTCAAACATGTAGTCATAATCATCCTCTGTTAGCTCAGTTAATATCTTGATAACATTCTGCTGAGTTTTAAACTCTGAGTCATACTTCTTATGATATTCTTTCTCATAGTCTAATAAGTGATTATTATCACCATCAATAAGCATCTTCATAGAATGTTTTGCTGCAATCATACAACAATTAAATCCTACTATTAATCCTCCACCTGTTGTTGGCTTTATCTGACTTGCAGAGTCACCTAGTAGGATAGTATTATTCTCCACAATTCGCTTATCCTTACTATACTTTGGTATTGTTCCATAATGCTTCTCTAGTATTGTTTCATCAGAACATATATAACTAGATAGTATCTGGTTTGCCTCCTGGAATGATAGATCTGTAAATAGGCCAAGCCTAGTCTTTGTTGGACTAACAGGTATTCTCCAGATAAATCCAGGTAAGATTCTTGTATCAACTTTTACATCAACAAATCTAATATCTTGTAGTGGTACATTAAGGGTATACTGTACACCAAGATATGATTCATCATGTAGTTCTGGATTCATTTTCCTGGCTATAGGACTTCCTGGACCTTGTGCTACTGCAATAATTTTAGAGGAGTATGTGTCTCTTCCTACCTTAATAGTTGTGTTTGTAGTATCTATGTTAGAGACATTGCTAGAGAAGTGTACATCTACTCCAGCATCTATTGCTCTATCTATTAAGTACTTATCATATAATACTCTATCTAGTGCATATGCTACAGGTTTTGATTTATTTACCCTGATAGATGTGTTGTTAGGTGAGAATAAGTTTGCTCCATATATATAGTTATAAATATAGTCTTCAGGTAAGTTTTCTGTCTGATCTATATTTGTTGATACTAGACCAGCACATTGTAATGGTTCACCTACCCTATTTTTTATTTCAAATAAACCTACATTATAGCCCTGCTTAGCCATATTATAGGCATATGTAGAACCTATTGGTCCACCACCTACTACTATTACATCATAATCTATCATTTTGCCACCAAATACTATTATTTTATCTTATTTACGTGTCTTCTTAAACATTTGTTGATGCTTCTCTATAATCTCCTCTTCATCAACTCTTGATTTTTGAGACTGTGATTTACTATTATCCCATCTATTCTTTAACTGTTTATACCTAGAATCATTATCCTGGTATTCTTCATCACTATATTCTGTATCATATTCTTGTTGATTAGATCTCTGTTGATTAGATCTCTGTTGATTAGACCTTTGTTGGTTATATTGTTGTTGATTAGATCTTTGTTGGTTATATTGTCCCTGATTAGATCTTTGTTGATTAGATCTCTGGGGGTTATATTGTTGTCTTTGTTGCCTGTTATTCTGGTTTTGATATTGTCCCTGATACTGATTATTATTAGGAGGATAATTATCATAGTATCTCTTATCACCATACTGGTTCTGGGATCTTCTATTATTATCATAGTTATTATCATATCCATAGTCTGGATTCTGGTATTGTTGATTATAGTTAGGATTCCTGTACTGCTGGTTTGGATTATATCCCTGCTGTTGATTATAATTAGGATTGTATCCTATTTGTCTTGAGTATTCATAGTTATCAATACTGTCTAATATAATCTTTTCAACCTCTTTAGGGTGAGGAACATCATATAATATGGTTTCTGAGTTATCATGACCACCATAAAGTATAATGTCTCCAGCACCAAGTAAACGTTCTAGTATTGACTGTGAAACCTCCATATCACCAATTTTATGGTAGGGCATTGTAATATTCTCTTTATGGAAGAATCCCCTCTCAATAATAACCTTGGAATCTGTTAGAGTATATTTTGTAGCTCTACAGTCTAATACATCAATAATTATTCTGATAACTACTAGGAGTATAACTAATAAGTATACTAACTCCAAGATAAAAGTAAGATTTGAAATATTAAAGTCAAATGTTGTCATAAGATTTTCTTGGAGACTTGCAAATAAGGCTATTACAGATGCAAAAAAGAAGACCAATAAGAACAACACAATAATCTTTGCAATAAAGTTATCCGCATATAACAAGATATTAGGACTACATTCGAGTAGAACTTGTTCACAAGGTCTTCGGGAATTATTAGGCTGTGAATTGTTATTCCTGTTATGATTTGATTTAGGCATCCTATAACTCACTCCTTAAAGTTTATCTAAATATGTTAAATATATATGTTA
>JAJQHG010000033.1 GCA_021199865.1 Methanosphaera sp.
CATATAATTATGATTATATATAGTATTTTATATATTATTAAAAATAGTTATCTTATGAAAAGATTTGGTGGGGAGAATTTATGTTGTGATTACTATTTTTTCTATTATATCTGTAGATGTTACTACTCCAGATAATTTATCATCACTATCTACTAGTAATAGTGCTGATCCCTCATTTTGTTTTATTAATGTTATTCCATTAAATAGACTTATGGACTCCTTTGCTTTTGTTATATCAATATGCATTATATCTTTAGCTGTACTATCTATTTGACTATTTTTTATACATCCTAGAACATCAATATATGTTACTACTCCCTGTATTTGTCCTTCATCAATTACTGGTGCTGATTTTATTTTATTCTCATGTAATGTGTTGAGTATATCTAGTACATTCATATTACTTGTTAGTGTTACTACGTCCTTTGTTGCTACATCTTTTAGTTTCATGTTAGGTATACTTTGAATAGATTCTGTCCTTATTAGTAATACATTATCTACATCATCACGACCAATAATTCTACCAATTACTGTTAGGTTATTAACTGGTGTTGGTCCTACCTGTATTATATCATTTAGATCTAATTGCTTTATATCTCCAAGGACACTTATTGTTGCCTCACAGTTACCAGGTCTTAGTATACTAGTAAACTCTATCTTGTTTACTGATATATCAGATATGTTTACACCATTCACTTTTATAGGTATCATGATTTCACATGGATCATTTTCTATGTTTAATGTATGGTATGCTTCCAGGGTAGGTTTATATCCTCCACGTGGTCCTGGTACCCCTTGGACTAGACCTAAGCTACGTAGTGATTGCATTTGGTTTCTTATTGTACCAGCGTTTCGACCCATTAAGTCCGCAATATTCTCACATTTTACGGATGTACATTTCGATTGTCTATATAAGTTAATTAGACTTTGTAAAATTTCTTTTTGAACAGTAGTAAGCATAGTATCACCCCTAATATTAGGATAAGATTATTATGGAAATTTATTAATTATATGAGTAAACCTAATATTAATCCATATTATAATTTATATATGTGTCATATGATAAAAATGTTATGATAAATAATTATAAATTATAATTATCTATGATAGAATTAATTTATTATTATTATTAAATTTCATAAGATTAAAATATTTTTCTTCTAAACTTTCATTAAAATTGAAAATAATTTTATCTAATATTTCCTTAATATTGAAATATTATCTTAATATATAATAATATTGAAAAACAAAGTAATATATAAAGAAGTTTGTATAGACCAAAACTAAATTTAATTTTTCACATTAATCAGGTGTAAACATGAGTTTTATAGAAGTAAAAAATGTTACCAAAAAATTTGATAATATAGCTGTGCTAGATAATATTAGCTTTAATATTGAGGAAGGCGAAGTATTTGGTATACTAGGAAGAAGTGGATCTGGAAAATCAGTACTACTAAACATGCTAAGAGGAATCCAAGAATATGCTCCAGATGAAGGAGAAGTAATATACAATGTATCATACTGTCCAGAATGTGGAAGAATGGATGCACCCTCAAAGGTAGGACAAAAATGTATATGTGGAAGCCAACTAGAAGCAAAAGAGATAAATCTCTGGAATAGTAATCGTAGTGATTTTAGCTCACTAAAGAAGAGAATATCTATCATGCTTCAGAGAACATTCGCATTATATGAGGAAGAATCAGTAATCGAAAACATTATGAAGGCATTTGAAGATCCAAATGACCCAGAGAATGTTAACAAAGCAATAGATCTACTTAAAATGACACGTATGGAACACAGAATAACCCATACAGCAAGAGATCTAAGTGGTGGAGAAAAACAGAGGATCGTATTAGCCAGACAACTAGCAAAGAATCCAATGATATTCCTAGCAGATGAACCAACAGGAACACTTGATCCAAAGACAGCAGAACTTATACACTCAGCACTACTAGATGGTGTGAAGAATAAGGGAGTCACAATGATCATAAACTCACACTGGCCAGAAGTAATAAGAGATCTATCTGACCGTGTAATATGGTTAGAACATGGAAGAATATCCATGGAGGGTGAACCAGACACTATTGTTGAGAAGTTCATAGAAGAAATACCACAAACAAGAGAACATGAAGATGTGGATATTGGTGAAGACCTAATAAGAATGAAGGATCTCAAGAAATACTACTTCTCAGTATCACGTGGAGTAGTAAAATCAGTTGATGGAGTAACACTAACTATTAAAGAGGGAGAAATAGCAAGTGTAGTAGGACTAAGTGGAGCAGGAAAAACAACACTATCCAAACTAATAGCAGGACTACTAGAGCCAAGTGATGGTGAAATAGAGATCAGGCTAGGTGATGAATGGATAGACATGTCCAAGAAAGGACCATCACACCGTGGACGTGTAACACCACACATTGGATTACTACACCAGGACTTCAGCCTATACCCATATAAGACAATACTAGGTAACCTTACAGATGCTATTAGCCTTGATCTACCATCAGAGTTTGCTAAGATGAAATCATTACATGTACTTGGTGCTGTAGGATTTAAGGAAGAAGAAGCAGAAATACTACTAGAGAAGTATCCCGACCAGATGAGTGGAGGAGAACGTCACAGGGTAGCAATTGCACAGGTACTAATAAAGGAGCCAAACATTGTTATTCTCGATGAACCAACAGGTACTATGGATCCAATAACAAGACGTGATGTAACAGAGTCAATACTTAATGCTCGTGAAGAACTAGATCAAACATTCATTATTATTTCACACGACATGGACTTTGTATTAGAATGTTGTGATACAGCATCACTCATGCGTGGAGGACTCCTATTAGATACAGGTAATCCTGAGGATATTGTTGATCAATTAACAACCCAAGAGAAAACTAAGATGTTAAATAAACATTAAACATGTTTATAATCTTCTACTCTACACCCTTTTTTAAAAATACTTTTTTTTAAATATATTAGATAAATGCTTATTCTATAATCCTGTTTTTATAAATAATAAATAGTTTTGTTTGATTATTAGTTTAGAATAGTTTCTAGAGGTTTAAAATAAAAAAATAGTGGGAGTTAGAATGTTAGTCTATTAACTCATATTTTGTTGTTCTTTCTTGTGGTATACGTCCTATATCTGTTACTAGTGTTTTAATTCTCTCTACTGGTAGGTATCCATCATTTCCACTACCTGCTGCTGTGGATATTTTGTCTTCAAACATTGTTCCACCAATATCATTTGCTCCACATGTTAGTGCTATCTGTGTTAGTCTTAGTCCTAGTTTTACCCATGAGACTTGTATGTTTGGTATTACTTGTCCAAATATTACACGTGATAGGGCATGTAGTTTTAGGTCTTCTACTCCTGATGCTCCGTTAGATATCTTTCCTAGTTCATTGTTTTCTCCTAGGAATGTCATTGGTACAAACTCTGTGAATCCATGTGTTTCTTCTTGTATTTCTTTTAATAGGAACATGTGTTCTATTCTGTCTTCCCATGTTTCTACGCTTCCATACATTATTGTGGATGTTGTTGGTATTCCTAGTTCATGTGCTTCTTTTACTACATTTGTCCATTGCTCTGTTGTTAGCTTGTTTGGACATATTTGTTGTCGTACAGAGTCTACTAGTATTTCTGCTGATGCACCTGTCATTGTATCCATTCCTGCCTCTTTTAGTTGGCTTAGTGCATCATATGTTGATATGTCTGAGTTAATTGCACATTGGTATATTTCTGCTGGTGAAAGTGCATGTAGACATATATCATGTTCATCTTTAATTGTTTTTATTAAGTCACAATAGTATTTTATATCCATGTCTGGTGTTATTCCACCAAATAAGCATATTTCTGTTGCACCATCAACCTTTGCCTGGCTAATACTATCCATTATTTCATCATCTGTCATCATATAGTTTTCATTATCCCTAAATGAACAGAACTTACATCCTATCATACAGTGATCAGTTATATCTACTGCCTTGTTAACAACATATGTTACTGTGTCACCATTTATGGTTTGTCTTAGTTGATCTGCTGTATCATATAATTGGAATGGATTTGTTGATCTAACTAGATCTAGGGCATCTTCCTTTGTTATTTCATTATCTAATGATTTATTATATATTTCTTCTAACATGCCAAAACACCTATAATACTATATGGGTATTACATTATTCTAATATAATAATATTACATTATCGGGATAATAATAACAGTATTATACTATTCTAATATAATGGTAATAGATTGTTCTAATAATTGACTTAAATCAAGATACTGATTATTCCATAATCTTTACTAGTTTTTATTTGTTCTAATATTCTTGTGGATAATCATGATTTGTGATATCATAATCAGTCATTATTCTTAATTTGTCATTATTAATTATTATGTTTTTATTTATGTTACAAGTAGTTATTATGTTTTATATATATACAATTAATTATTCTCTAATTATAGGTGATAGTAACTTAATAAAAATAGTTTATTTGTTATAAAAAGGTTAAAGGTGAGGATTATTAATTAATAATCTATTCTGGAAGTGTGATTTTCCAGAGGTAGTATAGTTCTTCGATTTTATCCTGTTTCTTAGATCGTTTCTTGGATTTCTTTTTTAGTGTGGATTCTTCTCCAAACCATTCCTCAACATTCTCATCTAGGTATTTTGCTATTTCCTCATCATAGTAGCGTGTACCGAGTGTGTAGCAGTCTGGCTCATTTCTTATGTAGATGATTCCTCCACCCTTTTCTTCCATTATATCTGTTATTTTTAGTAATACATCATAGTATTCTTTTGCTACCATTGTTTACCTCCAGTTATTATAATAGTATTTATTTAGTTATCCATGTATAAAGTTATACTTAATTAATATTGATTGAATGATAAGTTATTCTTGATCATCACAGCCATCAAATGCATTACTATTAAAGTGGGTGTGCTTAATCTTACGTATAATCTTACAACTACTATCTAACTCAAACTTCTTATAATCCCTAATCTTCACAACATCCACATCTAAACCTTCTTTTAGTAAACTATTATGTAATGTTTCAGGATCAAAGTGTTGATCTGGACCTATAGCTATAATATCAGGCTTCTGTGATTTAACAATCTCATAGGGATCACCCTCACTTCCAATATATACTTCATCAACACATCCAAGTAGGCTAATCATCTCTGCACGCTGCTCTTGTGGAATTATAGGTATATGCTTATTTTTCTTTACAGTCTTATCTGTTGCTATAACTACTATGAGGGTTGCATCTTCTCCTCCAAGCTTTTTTGCCTCAGATAAGTAGAAGCCATGTCCTGGATGAATAATGTCAAATGTACCTGTTGCCATTACCTTAATAATATCATCCACCTACTGGGAGTATTTAAGAGTATCCTCAAAGTTTATCTTATTCTTATAAAGTGCTGAGCCAATAACAACATAATCAGTATTAATACTACTTAGCACATCCAGATCATCAAGGGATGTTACTCCACCAGAATATATTAATGGTATACTGATATTATCTATTAACTCCCTGGCAGGCTCAAGATTTATTCCACCAAGTAAACCCTCAACATCAACATTAGTATAAAGTATGGATCCAGCCCCTTTTTCTTCAAATATCCTTGCATACTCGAGTGGACTCTTATCTGTACTCTTCTGCCATCCATGTGTTAATACTTTATTATCCTTACTATCAAGTGATACACAGATATTCTCTGGTGAATACTCACTACTTAACTCTTCTATTATACTAGGATTATCTATAGCCATTGTACCAATAATAACTGTATCAATACCTGCATCAAGTAAGACCTTAGCATCCTCAACTGATCGTATACCTCCACCCATCTGTATAGGAATACTTGTATTATCAATAATCTCCCTGACAATATGGATGTTTTCTCCACTACCAAGTGCCCCGTCAAGATCCACTATATGTAGACGCTTAGCACCCTTCTGTTGCCAGCTAAGAGCAACACCTGCAGGATTATCTATCACTACCTGTTCACTACCAGGCTCACCCTGTACTAGTTGAACACACTTACCATTCTTTATATCAACAGCTGGTATAACTATCATAATAAAACCTCTAAAATAATTAAATAAAATAATTAATAAAATTAATACACTAATTCTATGCTATTTACTTCTAATACATATTTTACTTCTAATTCTATTTATTCTAATAATGTAATCTAGTAAATATAACCATATATAGTATATTAAACTCTAATAATAGTTCTATAAAAACTTTTAAACTATATAATATTTCTATGAAAACTTGTAATTATTAATAAGTATATAAGTATAATTACTTAATTAAAGGTTGTAAGAAAAACTTGAGAAGAGTAGCACTAAAAATAGCATATATTGGTAGTAAGTTCCATGGATACCAGAGACAACCAAACTATAGGACAGTAGAAGGAGAACTACTAAAAACCCTCCAAGAACTAGAAATAATAGAGGATACATGGAGTGCACACTACTCGGTAGCAGGCCGAACAGATAAAGGAGTACACTCAACAGGTAATGTAGTATCATTCATAACAGATAGTGACATACACATAAACCAGGTAAACGGAGAACTACCACGAGACATAAAAATAATAGGTACAAGCCCTGTGCCATATGGATTCAAGGTACGCTTCCCAGAAAAACGTGTATACACATACATCCAACCAATAGATCCCTTCAGAGATGACACCTTAGACATAGAAAAGATAAGACAAGCCATGGAATACTTTTTAGGTGAACACAACTATAGAAACTTCTCAAAACGTAACGAGAAGAATCCTATGCGTACAATAAAAAGTATCCAGTTAGAAGAAAAAAATAACCTACTAATATTCAAGGTTGATGGTGTAAGCTTCCTCTGGAACATGGTACGAAAGATCATAACAAGCCTCATGATGGTAGGCTATGGAGAACTAGAACTAGAAGATATAAGAAAACTATTAACAGAAGAAGAACTACGCCAATACATACGACTTAGACCAGCACCAGCCAATGGACTAATACTAAGTGATGTAGAATACAAGAACATAACATTTGATGAAAAACAATATGCAAAGAAGAAGTTAATCAATACCCTAATGGATGAATACCGACACAACCAACAGGAAATGATGGCAGACCATACACTAATGGAAATACTAGGAAAATAAAGTGATAAATATGAAGATAGGAATAGTACTTGGAACAAGACCTGAGATCATTAAGATGTCACCAATAATAGATGAAATAATAGAAAATGACCATGACTACATAATAATCCATACAGGACAACACTACGACATAAACATGTCCAGACAATTCTTCAACGACCTAGAACTACCACTACCAGGATACAATATAGGAATAGGATCAAACACACCCCTAAGCCAGATAAGTATCATCATAAACCAACTAGAAGAAATACTCATAAAAGAAGAAATAGACATACTCCTAGTACAAGGAGACACCAACGCAGTACTGGCCGGAGCAATAAGTGCAAATAAACTCAACATCCCAGTAGGTCATGTAGAAGCAGGACTAAGATCATTTGACAAGGAAATGCCCGAGGAAATAAACCGCCTAGTAGCAGACAACTGTAGTATGCTCTACTTTGTACCAACACATGAGAGTGCCATCAACCTACAAAACGAGGGAATAGACCATGAAAACATCTACGTAACAGGAAACACAGTAGTAGATGCATGCCAACGAAACCTAGAAATAGCACTAAACAATAATAAACTAGAAGAAACAATAGAATATGATGACTTCATACTACTAACAATGCACAGACATGAAAACGTGGATAATAAGGAACGCTTAACAGATATAGTAGAAAGCCTAGTAAACCTAGAACACAACATAGTACTCCCACTACACCCACACACCAGAGGATCACTAACAAAATGGGGACTACTAGAAAAACTAGAAGAAGCACCAAACATACAGATAACTAAGCCACTAGGCTACCTAGACTTCCTACACCTGCTTAGCATGTCAAAACTAGTATTAACAGACTCTGGAGGCCTACAAGAAGAAGCAATAACACTAAACATACCATGCGTAACACTAAGATACAACACAGAGAGACCCGAAACAATAACAGCAGGAGGAAACATACTAGCAGGAAGCAACCCAGAAGAAATCAGAAACAACATAGAAAACATACTAAACAATAGGCAAGTATATGAGAAAATGAGTCAAGCCAGAAACCCATATGGTGATGGAGACAGCTCAAAGAAAATACTAAGCATCATAACAAAAAAATACATGCAAGACAAACTAAAAATAACCAGCACAAACCAGATAAGAGACTTCAAAGGCTACAAACTAATACAAATAACTGACGATACAACAATAAAAGAATACGAAGAAAAACATGAGGGACACATAGTACAACAAGTATTCAACAAACAAATACCAGAATACATACACCCAGAACTAAAACTAGAAAACAAGACAATCATAATAAAAGAATTCCAAAAAAAAAAGAAATAAAAAAAGTAAGTTGGGTGAATAATAGAAAAGACTAAACAAACATCTGCTGAAGTAACCCCTGTTTATACTCTTCTAAGTAGTCTAATTTTTCATCAATAAGACTAA
>JAJQHG010000148.1 GCA_021199865.1 Methanosphaera sp.
AAATAGGACTTCTATATAGAAGTATATCTAAAGGAGGTTAAATTATAGGGAATATTAGATGTATTCTACTAATTCCTTAATATCCTTACGTGGTCTATCACTAGGCTCAGCATCAGGATATCCTAGGGGTGTTATTAGTACAGGATGATATTCCTCACTAAGACCTAATAATTCTATTAAGGATCTCTCATGGAATGCTCCAATATAACAAGTGCCTAAGCCCTGCTCTGTTGCCTCAAGTATCATGTGATCCATAACTATTGTAGCATCTATCTCATCAATATTCTTACCATCCCATGGTCTAATCCATGCATCATTCTTCTTACTTACAACAGCCAGTACTAATGGTGCTTCAAGTATCCATTCTCTAGGATATACCTCTGATAGCTTATCAGCATTCTTCTTTGTGTCTATAACATATACCTTGAATGCTTGGCTATTTACACCTGTTGGTGCAAGCTGTGCAGCCTTAAGTATTTGTTCTAATTTTTCATTCTCTACTGGTTGATCTTTATATCCTCTTACACTATATCTTTTATTAATTGCATCCATTACATCCATATTTACACCAATTCATCTTGATCTAAATTTATAAATCCTGTTTCTAGTTTTTCTGCTTCCTCAGGAGTAAGTATCTCCATTACTGCATCCTCATCATCAATAACACTATTTCCAAATGGATCCTCTAATATTAAGGTGGTCTCCATTGACCCTGTTCTAATAAACATTATGTGTTCAAGTATTCTAGCAGCATTAGTTTCTATCTCTGGATTAGAACTGTCATCCAATTTTAGAGCACGTGTTACAGCATCCTCAAATCTTGCAAGTATTCCTTCTACATTTGATACATATCCCTGTGACTTTGATCCCGGTTCTACCTTTAATCCTAACTCAGGGATAGTTATAGTGGCCGTTTGTGACTTTGCTACCCTTGTATTAAGCTTCTTATTACTTATCTGGATAGTAAAACGTGTAGGATCATTATGTTCTAGGGCTATACTGTCTGCTGATTGATAGCCACACTCACTACAAGATACACTTGTCTCTAACATGTCTCCAAAGTATGGTATGTTATTTGTCTTGTTGGTTATCACAAGAGTATTCTTACCTTTACATACTGGGCAGTCTGTCCTCATCAAATCATTATTATTAAAAGATTCTTCATCCATATTATTCCTCTATATCATAGTATCTCTTATTATATTTTTGTTTTATATAAATATTAAGTTGTTATATTATCATATATTAAGCCATTCTCTCTAAGTTTATCTATTATTTCTTCCAGGGTATTCTCATCAGGTGCATATAATGTATGACTATGTATGTTATCAGATAATCTATATAATGTTTCTAGTGTTTCTTTTTCATCATTGGAATTATCTAGTTTATCAAAGAATTCATTAACATATTTCTCGTCATCATAGTTTCTTATCTGTCTAGTTAATGGTTCATCTGAATCCTCTAAGTAATAAGAAATATCTGTTATTCTACCACCAAGCTGTGTTATTATCTTGTGTTCTAAGTCTATATCATCAAGGGAATGTTTTAGGTATATTACTCTTGATACCTCATTAATGTATTGAAGTATAGTTGCTGTTGTTTTATCCTTATCTGAGTTATCTATTACAGGTATATCCATCATTTTAGCCATATTTACTAAGTGATCATTTATCATCCTGTTTTCCTTGAAGTAGTCTAGTTGTGCTCCCCCTCTTTTTATTGTCATTGCTCTCTGGATAAATCGTTGCTTATGTACCTCTTCATCTGTTGTTAGTATAAAGAAGTATACTTCTGCTAGGTCCTTGAACTGTTCTATATTTATTAGTCCAGGTATTAGATGTACTCCCTCAATAATTATAGAGTCTTTATCCTTCACTGATCGTTGAATAACCTTCTCTATTGCAGGTACTACAAATGATGCATGTTCCTCAAATCCTGCATCTATAAGTTTTTCTTCTGTATCAAATTGATATTGATCTCTAAGTACAGTATATGCATCATATGATGATTTATGTAGTGCTGGTGCATAGTCACTCCCTATTATTCCACGTACTACTTCACGTATAAAATCTGTTTCTATCAAATATTTTATCCCTAACTTTGTGGATAACTGGGATGCTATTGTTGATTTACCTATGCCTGAAGCTGATCCTATTAGTATAACATATGGTTTCATTGTATCACCGTGATTATCTAACATTTTATTAATTAATATATATTTGATTAAATAAGTACATGTTTAAAATAGAATTGATAATAGTACTTAGTTATGTAGAGTGTTAATAATAAAATAAACTTAAATTAATAGAATATGTTAGTAATTAAAAATAAAAGGAGAGGAAGAAGGGTTGTATAAGATTTATACTATTTCTACATCAACTTTTCTACCTTTAATTTTTGGTAGTGTTAGGGTTAATTCATTATCAGAAAATGTTGCTGATACTTCTTTTATATCAATTTCTACTGGTATTGGTACAATGTTCTTTGTCCTACCAGAACATCTTTCTTTTCTTAGTACTTTGCATTCCTCTTCGCCAATTACATCAGGGAATTCTACTTCTATTTCTATAGATTCTGTTGACATCTTTATTGATATATCATCCTTTGTTACTCTTGGTAGATCCATCTTTAATTCTATTCTATCATCATATTCTAGTAGATCTACTGCTGGTTTATTAGATTTGTATTCTTCTAGTGTTTTGTTCCAATCACTTTGTCTAGATTTAAGTGTTGCATATACATCAGATAACATCTTTTCTGCCATATTCTTTGCTTCAGCTGATGTTTCTTTGCCATATACTTTGTAGTCGGTATCTTCACTGTCATCGGTCTTATCAGATTTTTCATCACAGGTTTCTTCATCACTACATTCACATTCATCTTGTGATGATTCATCATCTATTGTACATGTTTCTTCTGTGTCTTCACAGCCACATGTTTCTTCAGTTTCTTTTGCTTCAACATCAATTGTTTCATCTTTTTTGTCTATATCTATATTAGTATCTGCCATAAGATCATTCCTTTAAGGAAAAATATATTAACATATAATGGTATTAACTAGTAGATATTTAAATTTTACTACTAAGAATTTTAACTTAAGCATTATAAAACTATTAATCTAGTTTCTAGGGTGTCTAAGAGCATATTTCTGGTTATATTCATCAACTTCTTGTTTTGAATTTCCACCCATATCTTCAATTAATTTACGGATATTTTCTATCTGACTTAGATCATTAATACTTGTCTTAAATATAGGATCATCAATTCTCTTGGAATATTCATCAATTATACTCATATCATTTAATAGATCTGTCTTGTTAAATAGGCAGATCATTGGTGTTTCAAATACCTTCTTAATTTCCTCATATAATAAGAATTGATTTTCCATCAAGTATCCTGATGTTTCTGATGGATCAAATATGTATATAATAATATCTCCAAGGTGTTCTAATGCAGCAATTGCATTTAATTCAATTTCATTCATATCATTTATTGACCTGTCAAGTAATCCTGGTGTATCAATAATCTGGTACTGCTTATAATTTAATTCATAGTTTCCTATCTGTAATCCCTGTGTAGTGAATGGATAATTTGCAACCTTTGGTTTAGCATCAGTAATATTATTAAGTAATGTTGACTTTCCTACATTTGGAAAACCTGCTATTACAACACGCACAGCATCAAAGTTAATGTTTGGCATGTTCTTTAATTCACGCTTAGCAAAGTCAAGGAAGTCTAACTCCTTATCAATACGTTTAACAACAGACACTATCCTACCATATGCCTCTTTTCTTATATCTATAGCTTCTAATGAATCGGATTTTCTAATACGACTAGTATATTGTGATTCTATCTGTTTGAGTACCCCGAGAGCCCAGTATACTGCTCCAAGAGAGTGTTTATATTGATCTACTCCTACAACAATATCAATATAATCCTGATAGAATTCAGGTAACTCCTCTATTATAGGTGTTCCTGTAATAATCTTATTAAAAGTTGCATTAATTGTTTCACACGCTGTTTCTACACGCACTTCTTCAATATGTCGTCCTTTAACACGTGGATGAAGTTTTGAGCTTCTAACCTTAGATGCAGCTTTACTTGCACGGTTAAAACCCTTATCAATAATTTCATCTGGTGTTGGTACATTCGGTAATTTCATCTTATCTCCTCTAAAAAATAAACAAATTATTCACTAAATACTTGAGCTTGGAAACTATCAATCTTCACAGAATCCTCCATCCATGTGTCCACATCAAGATTAGCCTTAAGACACAAGTAGGATAAGTACTCTTCTACATCCCATCCCTGTTCTATGGGTACTTGTGGAAGAAGTAGTCCACGATTAAAGCCATACTCTATTATTAGACCATCACGTCCAATAACAATTTTTTCTAGATAATCCTTATAATTATCAACCACAATTTGTTCTGGTTGAGTTAGAACACTAACTTCTATTGTTATATCATTATACTCTTCTATTGTTAGTGGTCTAAATCTTGGATCACGTGTAGCTGCAGATATTGATACATCTAGTAATGCATCAATTAATGGTTTATATCCCTCAGGATAACCTATACAACCACGTAGGTCACCATTCTTGTTGAGTGTTACAAATACTCCTCTTTTTGTATTAAATATCTCTGGAAGGTTACTTGGAGGTTCATACTCCTTGTTATTAAGATATGTATTGATATTATCTCTTGCTATTTCTAGGAGTAATTGTCCCTCTTTTTGTGTTAATATATCATTACTCATTATTGTGCTCCACCAACAGTTGCTCTACTTACACGTACATGTGGACCACCATCACCTACAGGTACTGTTTGTCCATCCTTTCCACAGTAACCTACATTTAGTTTAAAGTCTGATCCTAGGCCAGTAATATTATTTAGTATATCAAGTGTACTACCTGATAGGGATACATCTCTTAGATGATCACCTAGCTCACCATTATCTATAGTGTATGCTTCTACAGCATTAAACTGGAATACTCCACGACCAGTATCTACCTGTCCACCACGTGAACCCTTTAAGTATATTGCATTATTCATGGATTCAATTAGTTCATCAAATGATGAGTCACCAGGCTTAATATATGTGTTACTCATACGTACTATTGGTTGGTCACTAATACTGCATCTAGCATTTCCACTAGATAATCGATCAAACTTACCTGCTGTTTCACGTGAGGACATGATGTTTTTTAGTACTCCGTTCTCAACTAATACATTTTCACTAGTTTTTATTCCCTCTACATCATATGGGTAGTAACCAAATCCTGTTGCTATTGATGGATCATCAACTACTGTTACAAGGTCAGATCCTATCTTTGTTCCTATACGGTTCTTTAGTATTGAATCATTTTGTAGTATGATATCAGCCTCTGAAGCATGACCAAGGGCTTCATGTATAAATACACCTGCTAGTTCTGGATCAAGTATGACTGGATAATCTCCAGATGGTGGTGTTTTTGCATCAAGTAGGCTTACAGCCTTTTGTGATATTTCTCGTCCGAATTTTTCTAGGTCTGCTTTTTGTATTAACTCAAAACCTTGTACTCCACCTAGACTTTGGTGTCCTATCTGCATTACCTGTCCATTTGATGCTACACTATTCATTGATAGTACTGTTCTATTAGTTGTTGACTGGATGTTTGTTGTATCACTATTAATAAATAGGTTGTTTGATTCATTCTCTGAGTATGAGATATTTATACTGTGTATATTATCTAGTTGTGCTATACTGTCTAATTCTCTCATTGTAGCAATCTTTTCTTCCTGTGTTATCTCATCTATTGGTAATTTTGCCTGACTTACTACGTTATCTACTTGTGGTTCAACATCTGTTAGTTCTACATCACTTCTTAGCTTGGCTGCAAGAGTTGTTGCTTTTTGTGCTACTTCTTCTACCTTATTAATATCACTAGTGTATGCTGATCCCCATGCACCATTTTGTAGTACACGTATAGCAACAGCAAAGTTCATACCTGTATCTACATTATCAATATTATGATCCTTCATAACAAGTGTGTTATTCTTAGAGTTTACTACCCTAATTTCTGCATAGTCAACCTGTTCTTCTAGTTTTCTTAGTATTCTTTGGAAGTAATCCACATCAATCTCATTAACCATATTCTACTCCTCCTATCTAATTTTTAGATGATTATATTAATTTTTCATATAATTATTTTCAATTTTATTTTTCTTTCATAAAACTACTATATATAATATTATATGTTTATATTATTTGAATTATTTATTTTATTTGATAAGTCTAGATAAAAATAGGAAATATTACTATAATTAACCAATCAACTGTGGAATTACCTTGCTAATTTAATATTATTGTTAAGATATGTGTGTAAATTAAGTAAAAATTGTTTCAATATGGGGATTAAAAAGGGAATAATTTCTATATTATTGAAATTATTTAGAGATCATTTTAAAAAAATAATGTAGAATAAGTTTTCTACATTACTATAATATAGTCTTTAATGCATCATATGCATCGCCGACTGTTAGAGGATAACCATCTTCAAAGGTTATTCCATCCTCTAAGTCTAGCTTTTCAAATAGTTGACCAATCCATGGAAGTCTTAGATCAGCTTTTTCAATCATAGGCTTATCACTAAATACTTCCTTGCATGTTCCAGACTTAATTATTTGTCCGTCAACAATAACTTCTATGTCATCTGAATAGAGTGGTACTAAGTCAACATCGTGTGTTGAAATGATTATAGTCATTCCTTCATCATTAAGATCATATAATAATTGCATGATATTAGATGCACCATTAGGATCTAGTCCACTTGTTGGCTCATCAAGAATCATTACTTTTGGCTTCATTGCAAGGATTCCTGCTATTGCTACACGCTTCTTTTGTCCTCCACTTAAATGATGTGGTGGCTTATTTTTAAGGTCAGCTGCTCCAACCTTTTCAAGTGCATCCATTGCACGCTCTTTTGCTTCCTCAGTAGTTAAACCCATATTCATGGGTCCAAATGATACATCCTCTAGTACTGTTGGTGCAAAAAGTTGGTCATCAGGGTTCTGGAATACTATACCAACCTCTTGTCTAGCTTCTAGTAGACTCTTCTTATCATACTTTAATGTTTTGCCCTCAATTTCTATTGTCCCACTTGTAGGCTCTATAATACCATTAAAGTGTAGAAAGAGTGTACTTTTACCTGCACCATTATGTCCTAATAGTGCTATCATTTCACCCTCATTTACCTTAAAGTTAATTCCCTTTATAGCTTCTGTTCCATCAGGATAGTTATATACCAAATCTTTTGCTTCTAATATTGTTGTCATAGAAAACCTCTTTTAAATATATTATATTGTCTTTCTTATTATATACATGTTAAACAGGTATAATATTCATTGATCCTGTTATATGGATAAGATACAGGATTATTGCCACATATACTATTAGGAGTATCCATTCTGTGGTTTTTATGTTATGAACACTATCTTCTACTCCAACCATATTTAGTGATCCATTATATCCACGGGATGCTAATGCTTTATATGCTATATCACTCTGTTCAAGTGTTCTAATAAATATCATACCAGCAAGAGATCCTAAACAGTTCATCCAACTCTTATAATCTTTATATCCTAGTCTTGTGACCTGTGAATTATACATGGTTGATGTAACATCAAGAAATAGGAATATATCCCTATAAATTAATATTGCTAAATCGGTTAGTATTTGTGGTACATGAAGCTTAGGCATTATTGAGAAAACCCTGTTAACAGGAGTTGTTAATATTAATAAAGCTAATGCTGATACTCCACCTAATACTCTGAAAAATATTAGTATACCTCTATTTAAACCATCGGCTGTTATTCCCCAACCAAAAATACCAAGATCCCATATATGTGGGCCTGTACCAAAGAAGAACGCCATGAATATTACTGTAATAAATGCGAATCCTATAGGTACAGACATAAATGTTGCATAGAATCTCAATGATACTTTAGCTTTGTATATAAGAATAGTACTGCATAATATGAAGATAACAAAAGGTGGTATAGGTGAATTAGACAATAAGTTAATGATAATTGTAATTACTACGAAAATAAACTTATAATATATGTTATTCTCAGATAATGCATTATTTGCTGCATAATGATCTAATGTATCCTCAAAAATTGACATAATATTTATCTCCAAAAAAAATTCATAACATAGAAAAAAAAGAAAAAATAATCTTGTCATACAAGATTAAACAATTTATTGTTCTTTAGCCTTTTTTTGACCTCTCCAGTATCCAAAGTAGTATCCTATTATTATAGTACCTATTGCAGTCTGTAAACAGAATAATAGACTTTGGATTTCACCACTAGGTGGTTCCCATAGAGGCTCTGCCCATACTTCATAGTCAGGGTTATTTTCCTCTATTGCTTCTCCACCAGCATCATCTGATCCACCAAAGTAGCCTTCATCTTCACCTAATCCATTATACATTGATAATGGAAGTATGATTAATATTGCTACTATAACGAGTAGTACTATAT
>JAJQHG010000081.1 GCA_021199865.1 Methanosphaera sp.
GCTAAGATACATATTTAGCCATAAAAATAGAATAAATCATTATAACATGAAAAGTTATTGATAATAAAGATAAGACAATAATATTCACAGAAATAACACCCCTGAAAAATAATTTATCTATATACTTAGATCATAATAAGATCATACTCAGATTATACATAGATCTTATATATAAATCACATAGAGCAACTTTAAATATTCCTAGATAATTTAATAAATATATAATTTTAAAATAAGAAAGGGAGATGAATGTAGTTATAGGTTTACACCCATATCTAATTGTTCTGTTAATTCTTTATACCTGTTTCTGATAGTAACCTCTGTTACACCAGCAATCTCTGCAACATCACGCTGTGTTTTTCTCTCACCCAGAAGAACACTAGCAATATATAAAGCAGCTGCTGCTACACCAGTTGGACCTCTACCACTAGTTAAACCATTCTCCATTGCCTGGTTAATAATTTCTATAGCTTTGGATTGAACAACACCAGAAAGATTTAATTCACTAGCAAACCTTGGAACATAATCTATTGGAGATGTAGGTGGAAGACGTATATTTAATTCACGTGTTAAGAAACGATAAGTTCTACCAACTTCCTTCTTACTTACACGTGATACCTCTGCTATCTCATCTAGAGTACGTGGTACTTTACATCTACGACAAGCAGCATATAGAGAAGCGGCTACAACACCTTCAATACTACGACCTCTAATTAACTTATTTTCCACAGCATTCCTATATACTACAGATGCTGATTCACGTACGCTACGAGGTAATCCTAGACGTGATGAGTCACGATCTAACTCACTTAGAGCAAATGCAAGGTTACGTTCAGTTGCTCCACTGATCCTAATCTTTCTCTGCCATTTTCTAAGTCTATACCATTGTGCACGATTTCTTGCAGGAATATCTCTACCATAAATATCCTTATTTCTCCAGTCAATCATAGTAGATAGACCTTTATCATGTATTGTGTAAGTAATAGGTGCACCTACACGTGTTCTTTTATCTCTCTGTTCATGGTCAAATGCTCTCCATTCTGGACCCATATCCACAATGTTATCATCAATTACTAAACCACAACCAGCACATACTACTTCTCCACGTTCATGATCACTAATAAGCTTTGTAGAACCACATTCAGGACACTTAGTTTCCTTCTTTTCCATCTCATTAACATCTTTTTTCATCTGTTCTTTTTCACTAAGTGCATCCTCTTTTTCTAGTTCCATTTCTAGCTCATCAGAGTCTGTTGTATCAATCTTAATGATTTCCTCAACATCTAATTCAGAGGTAGACATTAATTCGATGTCGGATTCTTCAGGTACTATTACATCAGCATCATTCATTGGTTCGGCAAGATCCATATCTGCAATGTTGTCACCAAAGGAATCATCATCAGAGTCTCTTGAATCCTTAAAGTTATCCATAATTTCAAGTAATGGATTTTCTTCTTTAGTTTTAGATTTAGGTTTCTTTTTAGTTTCTTCCTCTTCTTCTTTTTTAGCTTTCTTTGGTGGTCTTCCAGGTTTTTTCTTAGGTTTAGCTTTCTCTTCTGTAGTTTTGTTTTTTCTTGGTCTTCCTGGTTTTCTTTTCTTTGGTTTTTCTTCTTCTTCTAGTATTGTTGTGGTTGATTCTGTTTTTTTGGTTTTGTTTTTTCTTGGTCTTCCTGGTTTTCTTTTCTTTGGTTTTTCTTCTTCTTCTAGTATTGTTGTGGTTGATTCTGTTTTTTTGGTTTTGTTTTTTCTTGGTCTTCCTGGTTTTCTCTTTGTGGTTTTCTTAGTAGTCTTGTTTTCTTCTGTTTCAGTGGTCTTTGTTGTTTCCTTATTTTTTGTTGTGGTCTTTGTTGTTTTCTCAGTTTTTGTCGTGGTTTTTGGGGTTTCTGTTGTTTTAGCTGTTTTTGACTCAGTTTTCCTTGTTTTTCTTGGTCTTCCGGGTTTTCTTTTCTTTCTTTTTTTAATTACTGCCGTAGTTACATCCTCCTTTTCTTATTTTTTGGTGATAAGTATACTTTTTCTCCTACATGGATTTTCTTATACTTTTTACTAGTTTTTATGGATAGGTATGGTTTCTTTGTTGATCCAAATATATCACTAACTTTTCCTATTGGTTTATTGTTTTTATTTACTAATGTTGCTCCTAGTCTTTGTGTTTGTTTTATAGGTACAATTAGTTTATTTGTACTTGAGATGTGGGATATTTGACCAACTTCTCTTAATTTATTCTTATTCTTTGACATTTTCTTAAACTATTTAGTTTTTAATATTTTATTTAATAAAATAGTGGGTACTGGTTTTAATTGAAGTGTTATGATTTATTGAATCTCAAAAATTAGTTCTCATAGTATTTCTGGAGTTCATTGTACATTGACGGGTAATTATTTTATTATTTTATATTTTTTCTAATTGTTCATATTCACTTATTCTAACTTCTATTTATAGTTATCTATAAGTCTGTATTATACTTTAAATGTTATAATATTTAAACTTTTGGATATATTTAAATATAAATGTATAATAATTAATGATAATTAAACTAAAAATAGGCTTTATTGAACTATATTGGATTAAATGATGGTGTTGTAATGATTTTTCATAGTAAATAAATAAAAAGGAGGGTATTTACTCAATACCTAGTATAGTATCAAGGTTTTTATCCTTTAATTGATTAACTGCATCAGATTCAAATTTCTTAATACTATTAACTTCCTCTAAAATTTCATCAAGATTTTCCTTAGGAATAACGACTACACCATCTCTATCACCAACAAGGATATCGCCATCATTGATTTGTTCATTATTAATAACGATACTATCACTAATTTCACCATTATTCAATGGTTTTCCTGCATGTGAATGTGTTGTCCTAGAGAATAACTTATAATCAATATTAAGTATGTCTTCACTATCTCTTGATGCACCATATATTACAGTAGATTTAAGTCCATACTTTTTAGCAGCATTTGAGGCCATACCACCCCAAACAGCATATTTATCATCACTACACTTAATTAGTAATACATCATCCTTAGAAGCAGAATATATTGCTTTGATGCATGTTCCCCAATCATTAGAATCAGTATATGCTGTTTTTATACTGCCAACAACTTTATGTGATGGATTTAATGGTTTTACTCCATCAAGATAGCCAGTTTTATCATAAAGATTTTTCATAGCATCAGACACATTATCACTACTAGCAACATCAAGTAGATTATCAAGTGTGACTTTAGTTTCTTTTTTATTTCTATTTTGATGTAAAATATTATGGGGTGTGATTTTTCCTGTAGTCATATAATCATCTCAAAAATTCCTAATTAAAATAATAAAAAAATAATAAGGTGGGTAGGGTATGTTATTAGTCCTGTGGAGTAGTTACTTCCTCAACTAGTTTTTTACCAGCAACAACTTCATCTACACTATGAATTGATGCACCATATGTTTCTATTGCATCTTTTATCTGGTCATAGTTAAGGTCTTTTCCTTCCATTGTTATCTTTACATTCTCTGTATCTTTATCAATTTCTATTAAGGTTATGTTTACTCCATCAACACCATTAAGACTACTTAAATACGTAGCAAATGATGGTAATGAGGGAGAATGTGGTTTTAGAATATCTAAAACTACTCTAATTAATGAATTATCCATCTGTTATAAATCCTCCAATTTAAGTTTTATATTTCATTAATAATTCTATAAATAAATAGTATCATGTTAACCTGGATATAAATATTATCCTTTTACTCAATTAATTTACCTAAACTACTATTTATTTCACACTATTCTATTTGTAGTTATTTTTATAAATAATAGTAATTATTATTAATACATATTTCTAAATATATTACTGTAATTTATATAACGAACTAGTTATATAGAATTACATGGATATTACATACACAAAACTAGTAATCTAATAGAATAATTAGACTCTATTAGACTAATTAAAGTATAAAACTAGGTGTATAGTATATCATAATCTCATATCTGAAGAATCAGAAAAAAATCAATAATTTATTCTCATCATAATGCTTTGTTATAATAATTTAATTAATTCATATTAATTACTCATAAAACAATTATTCAAAGGCGATTAAATGACACATAAGAATGCCAAATATCATGATGATGAAGATTATTATTATATGGTGAATGAGGAGGTTACAACAACAAAATACTTAATCCATGCACAAATAAATGCACAAGGATTTGTAGAAAAATCCGATGTTGTTGGTGCCATATTCGGACAAACAGAAGGACTACTAACAGATAGTTTGGATCTAAGAGAACTACAAAAAACTGGTCGAATAGGTAGAATACAAGTAGATATGAATAATAATTCTGGTAGAACAAAGGGTGAAGTAATAATACCCTCAAGTCTAGATAGAATCGAGACAACAATACTTGCAGCATCACTAGAAACTATTAACAGAGTAGGGCCATGTGAAGCCAACCTACGAGTCATAAAAATAGATGATGTAAGAGCTGTTAAGAGACAAACAATAGTTGAAAGAGCAACAGAATTATACCATCAAATGATGAAGGATTTCACACCAGAAAACTCTAGAATGATTGAGGAAGTAAAAGAATCAATAAGAATACCTGAAATCATAGAGTATGGTGATGATAATTTACCAGCTGGTCCAAACACACCAACATCTGATGCAATAGTAATAGTAGAGGGACGATCAGATGTCCTAAACCTATTAAAGTATGGAATAAAAAACACTATAGCAGTAGAGGGAGTAAACATACCTAAAACTGTTATAGACTTAACAAAGGATCGTACAGTTACAGCATTCCTTGATGGTGACAGAGGAGGAGACTTGATACTAAAAGAATTACTCCAGGTAGGACAAATTGATTATGTCACACGTGCACCAAGAGGACAAGAAGTAGAATACCTAGATAAAGATCAAGTAATCTATGCATTAAAGAATAAAACATCCATAGACAAAATAACAGATCAAGCAAACTATAACCATAATCATCACAGATATCACAACAAGCCAAAGAAACATGATGCTGATAGTTATATCTACCATAATAGCCACAAATATAATGATAACTCAAACAAGTACAATGAACACAAAAATAAATCTAGTCAAGACAACAACAACCATAATGATAAACACAACAAGAAACACAATTATAAACATTTCAATACACCCAAAAATTCCAACACACCAAAAACTGAGAAAAAGGATTATGGTCATGATAATAGTATAAAACATGATAATATACTTAAAACAGACAAACCAAAGGTTGAACAAACAAGTAAACCAGTAAATGATGATCTAACGAATGATAAATCACAGACTGATAACTCTATTGATAAAAAAAGTGAGCCAAAAGAAGAAACAAAACCAAAAAACAAGTACTTAAAAGTATTAGATGAATTGTCTGGTACAAGTAAGGGTAAACTTTATGACTCAGAATTCAATCTTATCAAGGAAGTACCAGTTGAGACAATATTTAATGAAGTCAAAGCAATGGATGAAAATATTAAAACTGTGATTTTTGATGGTATAATAAGTCAAAGACTAGTGGACTTATCTAAAGAGAAAAATATAGAGAAACTAGTTGCTGTACGTATGAATGAGGTTGTAAAGAAACCTGAAACCATAAAAATAATGACTAAATAATATCTCATAAAAGTAGGATTAGTAGAAAATACTTTTCCTACTTATTCACAATTTATTAAATAATTATAGGAGGAAAATATAATTTGACATCAGAATACTTAGAAGAATTAGACCTAGAAGATGTGATGGAGGATTATATACTTGAGCTTGATATACAGAGTTACTCACAAAATACTCTTAAGACTTATCAATCAATAATAAAAAACTTCTATAAATATATCCAAGAAAATGATGATAACATAAAGAATAATAAAGGTATGCTACGTATATTCAAGAAGTATATCCAGTATCTGAAGAGAGATAAGGAAGTATCACAGAACTATTTATATCTAGTTACGGTGGTTCTAAAGAAGTTCTTTGAATATGCTCAGATTAATATCTATGAGAATATTAAGGCACCAAAGAGAACAAAATCATTACCAAAATCCTTAAATGAACAGGAAGTTTATGATTTAATTCATGCAAAGGATGATGAGTATGATCCCGAAAAGACTAATCCACAAAATATTACACGTCTTAGAAATAAGTTAATATTAACACTCCTATACTCAACAGGTCTACGTATATCTGAACTAATTAATCTTAAGGTTACAGCTATAGATCCAAAAGAGCGTACAATACGTGTTAGAGGAAAGGGTGAGAAGGATCGTATAGTTATTTTTGATGATAATACTCTTGATTTAATTAATGAATACCTGGATAAGCGTGGTGTAACTAATGAATATCTCTTTGTTAGTCAGAAGAATCATACATTATCACCAAGATATATTCAGTTGATGATAAAGGATTATGCAAAGAAAGCTAATATTACTAAGAAGGTAACACCCCACGTATTAAGACATTCATTTGCAACACATTTACTTAAGAATGGTGTTGATATTAGGGCAATCCAACAGTTACTGGGACACACTAACTTATCAACAACACAGATATATACAAGTGTAGATATGCATACACTTAAGGATGTGTATGATGATGCATGGTTAAACCGTGATCAGAATGTACATAAACAGTTAAATATTGATACGGATTAGGTATCCATGAATCTAAATATTAAAATTCTATTTTTATTACTTATTTTTGTAAATTAGTTTTCATACTTCTAAAAACATACTTCTAGAAAAATCATTATGTGATCAGTATACTTTTTTTAAGTTTTATAAGAAATTTATTCTATTTTTGAGTAATACTAATCTAATTAGGGTATTATTATTATTCAAATATAAGAGTATTGTTCTTTAAATTATTATTTTTATTTTTTTAAAAAAAGAAATAAGAATAGTTAATCTATTCTTTTGGTAATATGGATGTTGAAATTGTTGATGCAAGAGCTACTTTTAGTAGGTCACCAATAATATATGGTATTAAACCCATAACTAGTAGCTCTGATATTGATAAAGCTACACCAGTTCCTAACATGTAGTTATATAATCCAAGTAGTCCTGGAATGTATATTATCACAAAGTTTGTAAATAACATTAAGATAACTGTCTGTACTGGTTTTCTTGCACTATTATAGTGATCAAATATGTATCCTATAAATATTGCAGCTATAATGAATCCAATAATGTATCCTCCACTAGCAGAGAATATCCATTCTAGTCCAGAGTTCATGTTACTAAACCATGGTACTCCGAGGATACCTAGTGCTGTGTATAATATCATACTGAATCCACCCCATTTTTCTCCAAGGAATGTACCAGCAAGTAGTACTGCGAAGGTTTGGAGTGATATTACTATAGGACTCCAAGGTATAGCGATGGTTACTTGTGCCATTAGGCCAGTAAAACAAGCTACTAAGAGTGATAATACAACCATTGTCATGGTACTACAATTATTTCTCCATTCATACCATGATGATTGCATTTCATGTACTTTATTTTTATTAATAGTAATAGGCATTATTTTACCTCATTAGTTTGTATTATAAAATGGAATTGGAAATTATGTATAATTACCGATTATCCTATTTTTATTTTAGTTTTAATATTATAAAAATTTTTATATATGTATTAAGGGGATTGTTTATAGATTTATTGTTCTATTAGTAACATATATTAATTAAGTTGAATAGAAATAACATTATAATATTATTGTATACTTATACAAATGATTTTTTTTGAGATGTGATTATTCCTATATGTAATAATTTTTTCATTAATAGAAGAATATTCTGTGGGATTTAATCCGTTATGTAATAATTTTTTTTGAGGAAATAACATGCCAACAAAAGTAGCAGAAGTAAAAACATTAAAACCAGGAAAATATGTAGTATTAGATGGAGAAGCTTCAAAAGTTACCAGTATGTCAACATCATCACCAGGTAAACACGGTGCTGCAAAAGCACGTCTTGAAGCTGTAGGTATATTTGATAACCAGAAGAGAACATTAGTTAAACCAGTAAACGCTAAAATTGATGTACCAATTATTGATAAGAGAGCAGGTCAAGTATTAGCTATTATGGGAAATGAAGTTCAAATCATGGACTTAGAGACCTATGAGACAATTGATTTACCTTTAACTGATGATATCGATGGAGAAGTTGCTGAAGGTAAAGAAGTAGAATACATCGAAGCATTAGGTAACATGAAGATCATGAGAACAAAAGGTGGAAATTAATTCCCCAACTTTTATTTTTCTTTTAATCACCAAAACTTTTTCTAACTAATTCTATTAAATATAATTTTAATATTTATTAACTAAAATAGATATTTGTCTTAAAATACTTATAAGTTATATAATGATTTATCATGATTAACCAATATTTTTATATAATACTAACAACATAATATATAATTAGTTAATTAGCTATATGAGAATGTTTAGTAT
>JAJQHG010000111.1 GCA_021199865.1 Methanosphaera sp.
ATTCAAAAATAAATTAAGTAATAAAAATATTCAAAATAAGAAAAAAAGAGAAGTAGAATTAAGACTTATCTTCATCCACTTCATCAGCCTTACGAGATAAAAGGTCATCCATCTCCTGCTCCTTTTCAGCATAGAAATCAGGATCATGTATTGGACAACATTTAAGCTTCTTATATGGTGAGTATAACTCTGTTATCTCACTTTCATTTACATCCCTAATCTCTTTAAGTCTCTGGAGTATAGTAAGAATAGTACCATCTTCCATAAGTGTACCAAGGAATCCTGGACGTGCATTCTCCTTTTGCATAATAAGGTAAATTACCTTCATAATAGTTAATAAATCAAGTCTCTTAATTAACTCATGATTATTAATGTATCTCCAACCAGTTTCTTCCCAGTCTTTAAGGTTATCGAAGGTTTTATAAATGTTTTCTTGGTATAAATCATCCTTAAAGAAGTCTGCATCCTCATCATAGTAACGTTGACCATTTTCAACCTTTACAAACTCATTATCTGTATCCTCAAAGTATGGTAAGTATTCAAGAATTGTATCAACATTCTCAATGTTAGGGAACTTAAATATGTTACCAAATGACTTATTAAGTCCCATCTGTAGAGTCTTATAATCAAGTACCTTAATATGTGATTTTTCATCATTAAATAGTCTGTGATCCCATACCACGAGAATATTACGTATATCCTCAGTTGCTTTACATTTATATTTAATCTGGTTATCAGTAATCCTCTCAATCTCAAGTAATAAATAACTAGTACGTGTAAGGTTACGTGCCTTTACAGTGTTCTTCATACGTAGACATACATATGGATATTTAAGGATAGGTTTAAATTTAGCCTCTAATTCCTCTGGTAAGTCATGGAAGAAGATCTGCATAACTGTTGTATGCTCCATATTATTTTCTTCTAACTGGAAGTAGTACTCAGCAAGCTCACGTACACCAGCCTTCTGGAAAGTAATTGTACCCTTAGTTGTCTCTAACACTTCTAGAGTATTAAGTAATACATATAATTCAAATAACTTATCATTACTCATAGCAACAAGTATTTCATTTACTATAGTATTATATAACTCCATCTTATTAGGGAATACAAATAACTTATCATATACATCATATGCACGTGCAAGGTTAAAGATCTCATCAGTACTCTTACATGCATCCTCTAACATGTTAATATCAACTATATCTGGTGTATCAATACTAAATAAGTCATTCTTTAGTATACCAGATATTGCCTTTCTATTCTCTAAAAGGTTAGCATTAATAATATCTAATTTATCATCATCAAAGTTCTTGTTATTAATACTACTTACATCATTAAACTTTATTGGCTCAAACATGTATTTAATAACAGATAATATATTATTCTGTGAATCCTCTGATACATTACCCTCAGCAAGTAACTCCTCTAATTTATCAAAGTTATTGATTATGTATTTAGTCTCATCAATGTTTAGGAAGTAATTAATCTTGAAAGCATTTAACTCATTAGCATCAATTTCAATGATCTTACTCATTATTTCTGCTTCATCCTTATGAATCATGGTAAATAAGTAGTGATGCAGTCTAGTTTCCACATAGTTAAATACTGTTTGTCTATCATAATTAGTCCATATTTCTTCTAATTCTTCACTCATTTTTATCTCCTATCAATTATTAATTTAAATCCATCTAATATTGATCTCTATAATATATATTATAAAACTAGTTTTATAAATTAATAACCATGATCAAGAAAGAAAAATAAAATAAAATCAGTATTATGTTAAGTTTAATTTGATAAAAGATTAGATAGGAGTTTAGAAGTATTGCATCATAATATTACCAAAAGGTATTGTTAGATTCAATTCAACATATATTGCTAGTATCATGAATACTATACCAATTAAGAAGATTTTTATACTATCCATCATCATACCTTTGAGTGCAGGTTTATTTAGGTTAAGTGTTTTATCACGAATAGATCTAAGTAATATATACTCGGTCTGTGTTATACGGAAAGCTCCAGCAGTAGCACATATTAATCCAACTATTTCTATTGGGGTATGAGCTATCATATAGGAGAAGTAGAACTTAAATTGTATAAAAAATCCATTATATCCAATATAACAATTATTTAGTATTAATAAGTATAATGATGGAATAGATAACACTAATCCTCCAAGATATATACCCAACATTACCCTCATATTCTTAAGGAATATATAGCTAAAAGTAAACTCTGTACTACTACCACTAGCAGATGATCTATTAGTCTCAAAGAGTATTAAATTTTCAAACATTGATGGATAATAATAGCTAAGAATGATAAAAACTCCTGCAATAATAGCTGCTAATAATAGATGATACTTCATATGACTTAATAAATTCTTTGTACTGTTATCTCCACGCATTTTAACCATCTCTATAATAATGTTTGTGCTAATTCATGTGCATCACTACGCTTAGCATCTAAGTCTTCAAACATGTCCTCTATAGCATCAGCTGCACACATTTTACATTCACCACACATAATTTCACCATTGAGACATTTTGTGCGTACTTCTTCTAGTTTACTATCATCATCTACTAGGTGATATACTAATAATTCATATATAGAACATTCATCAGGGTTTCCACCTAACTCTTTCTGTTCACTTAGACTTTCACGTCCACCAGTCTTTGCACTCTTAACCTTCTTTGTTGCATCCTTAATTGAGTCTGTTAGATATATTGCACTCTTAGGCTTACTACTACTCATCTTTTCACCTGTTAGGCCTGTCATGAATCTATGGAATGTTGCTGATGGCTCAATAAATCCATATTCTTCACTAAACTTTGTTGCTAAATCCCTTGTTAGTCTAATATGTGGATCCTGATCAGGTCCAACTGGTACAACAACAGGCTTTGGTCCACCATACTCTTCTAGTTGAGGATGTAGAATATCGGCTACTTGTAGTAATGGTGTATAGATATGTGCTATATTTGTACTATTATCAAATCCATAGATACTACGCATCTGACTAAATGTTACCTTTTTTCCTATAGTGTATGCTAAATCCTTCACACTATCATTTTCTGATTGTAGATATAAATGGAAGTTATCCCTAGTAACATCAAGTCCTAGAGCTATATAGTTTGCAATATATTCTTCTAGTGCTAATTCTCTAGACTTAGATTTACTTATCCCTCGTGCAGCATATGCCTCCATATCTGCAATAGATACATATAGGTCTGCACCCATCTGTTGATACCATATTAGTTGATCTACAACCATCTTGTGACCAATATGCATTCGGCCACTAGGCATCATACCAGTCATTGTTGCAAAATTCTTTTTATTCTCTAGACAATCAGCTATATTCTTATAGTCTCTTTGTCCAAATATGATACCTCTAGTCATTAATTTACTAGGATTAGGTATATCTTCTAGTACATCCTTAAAAGCTTTTATACCAAATTGTTGTGTTAACTTATCATAATCAATTATTGATGAACCCCATGGATCTATCATATTCATATAATCATTACTCCTTACTTATGGTTTTGTCCATTCTACATCATAATATGTTATATCATATTCATCATCCACTACTGCTAGTAGTAGACTTTTTCTTACACCATGACTTACACGCACATAACTAGAAAAGTCAAGTGCCTTTATGGATTGTTCTTCTGAGAGAATCTTAACTAGTTTACTTGCATGTTCATCTCCTGGACCTGATCCTCGCTCATATATCCTGTAATCACTACCATACTTAAAGCCTGTCTTAATAATGTATCCTCTAAAGCGTAGATCCTTGTATACAAGGTATTTAGAGTATAGTTTATTTTGGTGTAATAATTCATATAAGTCCTTATTACTTAGAGCTACATCATCACTATTATATATTTCTATTTTATTCTTCTCTTGGAGATATACTGCTTCAACAAGACTTAACTCTAAACCAAAACTTGTTAGATTACCATAATAACGCTTATTATAGAGATTATGTGCATCCTCATCCTTTACTAATACATGGTTATCATTTAATACTGCATACATTAGGATATCTCCTATAATACATTTATATTCTTTAGGTACTCAACACTCTTTAGTACTTCTTGTTTAGTGTTAACTTCTATTACAGCTATATCATCATACTTTTTATCCTTAAGTATTCTGAATATTTGGTTAAAGTCAATGTTATGTGTTCCTAGTGCATCATGCATGTCATATGAGCCATCATTATCACTTAGATGTACATGATGAATATAGTCTGATGCAAACATTTGCTCTGGACTAAAACCATTATTATGTGCATGACCTACATCCATTGTTATACCAGAGTATAACTCATTTTCTACTAATTCAAATAATGCATCAATATTAGTGTAGAGCATTCTATCAATCATTGGCATATTCTCTACACACATCATTACACCATAATCCTCTGCAGACTTTTGAAGCTTTAATAGGGATTCTTTGTTATACTTTAATATTTTCTCAGGGTACTTTAGTGCCATAACAGGTATACTACCAGGATGTACTACTACACGGTCTACTCCCCACTGATTAGCCACCTTAAAGGAGTCCTCCATTATATCAACAGATGTATTCCTAATCTTATCTACATGACTTGATATATTTACATCACTCATTGGTGCATGTATACTTAAATTAATATCATGTGTTGAGAAATTATCACTTGTTAGTTTATCATATGGATATTCATGAACTACTTCTAAGTATTTAATGTTTAGATCAGTTACGAAATCCAGTACATTCTCAATTCTAGCTGGATATAATCCTAGCGTAGATATACTTATATTCATTATAATCACCTAATATAAATCCTCATTTCTAAGGCGTGCATATATTGGCTCATTCTTCTTCATAGCCTTGATAATAATTTCTGCCATCTCAATATTCTTCTTGAGCCTAATATTAGCCTTCTTACCAACAGTTGCTGTGAAGAGATATACATCCTCAACTATAATATCATAGCTAGAACCAATATCCTCCTTTTTAAAGTTAAGAGATAAATAGTTACCAGATACTGATACATTAATTGGTATTGTACTATCAATATCCTTTATTTCAAGCTCCTGAACCTCTATACTAATACCAACTGCTTGTTCAATCTTATCAATTGTTTTACCATTCTTACCAATAACAGTTCCAGTATGATCAGGATCAATCTCTAGTAAGGCTCTCTTATCAGATATGAGTGATACTTCCATTATAGCATTTGGTGCAACCTTTTGAACCTCTTTTCTTAGAACTCTCTCAACAATCTTATTAACAGGAGTTTTCTCCTCAGAATCCTCCTCCTTATTAGTCTGAGTCTTATTAATATCCATTACTATTGTTTGTTCACCATAAGTATAGATTTCATAGTATAACTCATTAGTTTCAAAATCCTTGATCTCAATTGTTGGTCTAGCAAGATCTGCTTCAAGCATTCCTGTAGGTACTTTAACAGTTAATTCTAATGAGTAAACTGCTGATACCTGACCATTTTCTATGTATATTGTTGTATCAACAACAGATGGTATTACTCCAAGCTCTAATCTTCCAAGGAATCTCTGTATTGCATCAATAGGACGTGTTGCATGTACTACTCCAATCATACCAACACCTGCTAGGCGCATATCAGAGTATATCTCGAAATCCCTGGTTTTACGTACCTCATCAAATATAGTAAAGTCAGGTCTTACTAGTAATAGTATATCTGCAGTATTTTCCATATCTCCCTCTAGTGGGGCATATTGTGTAATATTATCATCAAGATTTAAGTCACGTGGAGACTCCATTGTCTTAACAATCTGTTCTAAGTCATAATAATAGTACTCTGCTAAGGCTTGTGCAAACGTGGATTTACCAGCACCAGGAGATCCTGCAACAAGTATACCCTTTGCATTGTTTGATAATCTATCTATTAATTTATCTGATAGGTTATAGTCCTCTAAGTCCAACTTACTTACTGGCTTTATAGCTGTTATTTCTAGTCCATCAGAAAATGGTGGTCTAGCTATAGTTACACGTAGATTATCAAACTGTATTACTGTTGCACCACGCTTATCTATTTCTATAAAACAGTCCTGACGTATATGTGCCTGTTCAATTACCTCTTTAGCTATTCTATCTAAATCATTATATCTTAATGAAACATAGTCTAGCTCTACTAATTTTACACAGCCAGGTTTTCCCTTCTTTGCTATTGGTGTAGTATTCTCTCTTAGATGTATTGATGAAATATCATCACTAAAATACTGCTCTAGCTCTGTTTTAACTATAGGTTCTGGTTCTACTGGCTTCTTATAGAAATATGTTTCTACTCCTTGAGCCTTTGCCATGTCATTTTGTAGTTTATCACTAGTAAATAGTACAGCATTATATTTACGTGCAATATCTCTAATCATTGCATCTATTTCTCCACCACCAGCAATGGATATTTCTTCTAGGTTTGGTCTTCTACCAACATATTGAAGAGTAATTACGCCTTCCTCTGATAATTCTTTTAGTCGGGCTAGTTCCTCAATCCCATCAAATCCTATGTCTTTTTTCTTATTTGCATGATTTTCTATCTCTGCAGGTACAGCCTCAGGTATTAATACTTCTGCATTTTGATACTCTGTTTCTACTAGTTGACTAATCATTTGATCAATTATTATGCTTGTATCTGGCACTATCTTTACCATTACTTAACCTCCTAGTATACTTCATCTGGATTGAAGACTATGTCTGTATCATCCTCTATAATGTCTTGTCCATTACTGGATAGTTTTTTATAGAAACAGGAGTAGTGTCCTGTGTGACATGCTCCACCATTTTGTTTTACCTTGAATATTATTGCATCACTATCACAATCTAGTAGTACTTCTTTAATTTGTTGTGTGTGTCCTGATTCTTCTCCTTTAAACCAGATCTTATCTCGACTTGTACTATAATAGTGTGCATAATTGGTTTCTATGCTTTTATGGTATGCTTGCTTATTGATGAATGCTACCATCAGGATTTTATTTGTTTGGTAGTCCTGTGCTATTGCTGTTGCTACTTGTTGTCCATTGATTGTGTGTCTAAAGTTTGGTTCTATCATTGTTTTCCTCTTATTGTGGTAATCATTTCATCAACTGATACTGTGACTTGTTGACGACTATCTAAATCTTTGATTGTCACTGTATTATCTTCAACTTCTTGTGATCCTATCATGATTACTTTGTTGAAATTATGACTATCTGCATAGGATAGGTTTTTCTTTAGCTTCTTTGCCTTGAGATCTATATCAGTTACTATATTATCCTGTCTTAATAGTTGTGCTATCTTTATAGCATCAGATTTGAAGTCCTTCTTAACAGGTACTACTAATACACGAGGAGTATCATCTTTTTCTACCTCAAGATTCTGTATGTGGAAGGCCTCCATAATTCTATCAAATCCAAATGCAAAACCAGTGGATTCAACTTCCTCTGAGTCAAATAATCCCATTAGATTATAGCTTCCACCACCAGTGATCTGTTTTTGTGCTCCAAGATCAGATACATATATCTCAAATACTAATCCTGTATAATAGTCTAGTCCTCTGGCAATAGATAACTTAACATTATAGTTCTCATATCCAAATGTTTCTATAACACTTAATATATTATTTAACTCATCAAGAGCCTCAAGACTTTCACTATATCCTGTTAGCTTATCTCTTAGTGTCTCTAGTTGACTATGATCACCATACACATTAATGATACTATTAATTACATCCTTCTCATCACTACTTACACCTTCATTATCTAGTAGTTGATCAAGTAGCTCATAATCCTCTTTATCTATACTTGCAATAATCTGAGTCTGAGTCTGTGATGGTATTTCTAACTTATTTAGTACTCCCTTTATAATACCAAGGTGTCCTATTGCTATTTCATAGTTTCTAATTTTTAGTGTACTTAGAACCTCATTAGCCATTACTATAATTTCTGCCTCATTATATACTGGTTCTCCACCAATTACTTCTAAACCAAACTGCCAGAACTGTCTGAATCTACCAGCTTGAGGTCGCTCATACCTAAAACAGCTACCAAAATAATACATTTTTAGTGGTTTTGCTTCTCTTTGAAGATTATTATTATATAATCGTGCTACACTAGCAGTCATTTCTGGCCTTAATGCTAGATCTCTATTTCCTTTATCCTTGAAGTGATATAATTCTTCCTTTATTCCCTCACCACTTCTAGTTGTGAATAATTCTAAGTCCTCAAATATTGGTGTTTTTATTTCCTTAAACCCATAGTTTTCAACAATTCGACGTATAGTATTCTCTACATACTTACGTTCATCCATATCATTAAAGAGAAAATCACGTGTTCCTCTAGGCTTACTAAATTCCATTCAGTTCACTCCATAATAATAGCAATGTTATTATTCCCTAATAAAAAGTCAGCCTAC
>JAJQHG010000040.1 GCA_021199865.1 Methanosphaera sp.
GATATATTAAGATTATATTTTTCTAGTAATGTTTCCTGTATTTCATATAAACTACATGTTTTATTTAAATTTATTTCTCTAATTTTATCTGCAACAGCAATACTTATATTACGATTTCCAGAGATTATGGATGATAAATCCACACTAAAGGTGTAATTACAGTAATTACATTTATATCTATGGATATGACAAGTTATTTGACCATACTTTAGGAATGATAATGATTTTTTACTATAACCTGTTTTTTTAATATCAATACTATGACATTCAGGACAATAAGTATTTCTATACTTAAATACTAGTTTATCAGGATATTTTCTCTTAACAATATTACTCTCAAGATTTGAAAATTCATTATCTGTAGTATCATCAGGTATCTTATTAAATTCATTGAAAAACTCATTTAGCTTAGTCTGTTTTGTATTCTTATTATCCATTCTTAATATCACCTTAATATATTATTTATAGAAGTTTATTTATTCTTCATCATCAGCCATTCTCTTTAAGGACTGACGACATGTTTCCATTTTCATACCTAATTCTCGCTCTACCTTAGATACATCTAATGATGAATCTCTAGGTCTTGGAGCTTTCTGTTTAAATTGATCACTAGTTACAGGATTTATTAAGTTACTATCTAAGTCAAATACATCAGCAATTTCCATACAAAAATCATATCTTGAGATTGCATTGTTTCCAGCTGTATGATAAATGCCTTTCTTGTCCTGTTTAGCTATTTCATATATAGCATCACCTGCATTATCTGCTAGTGTTGGTGAGTTTATCTGGTCTGTTACAATATTTATTTGGTTCTTATTTCTAAGTTCATTTATTACCCATGTAGTAAAGTTTGATCTTGTGTTCCATCCATATAATACACTTACTCTTGTTATTGCCCAATTATCGGTGTATTTAGCTAATTCTACTTCTCCCTCATATTTTGATTTAGCATATATTCCTAGTGGATTAACTTCATCTGTTTCTTTGTAGTAGCCCTTTATTCCATCAAATACAAAGTCTGTTGATACATATATTATTTTTGCATCTATCTGGTTTGCTACTTTTGTTATGTTGGCTGTACCTTCAGCATTAATTTTATATGCGTCATCTACTTTATCTTCACATAAATCTACATTTGTCATGGCAGCTGTGTGAATAATTACATCAGGATTAACTTTTTTTAGTACTTTTGATACTTCCTCCATGTTTGTTATATCACATCTTTGAGTATTCTTAGTAGGATTAGAATTATGTGATAAGACTAGTTCATGTTCATCATGGTTAATTGCAGATAATCTCTGACCAAGTAAACCACTGCCTCCAGTAATAAAGAATTTCATAATAAACTATTACTCCTTTAAAATATAAAGTTCTTAGGATACAAATAGAGCATCTTAAATAATTATAAATAATTTAATTAATATACCTTAGTATATTAATATAAGGTTTAAGGTGACTACTTTGAAGATAATGATAACAGGTGGAGCAGGATTCATAGGATCAAACTTTGTTCATTATATTGCTAATAAATATGACGACTATGAAATAACAGTACTTGATAAACTAACATATGCCGCAGATATGGAAAACTTAAATGGTTTAGATATCAACTTTATTAAAGGAGATATTGCTAGCCAAGAAGAAGCATCTCAAGCAATGAAAGATGCAGATTATGTTGTAAATTTTGCAGCAGAAACACATGTAGATAAATCAATCAAAGATCCAGCATCATTCGTAAAATCAGATGTACTCGGAACACAGAACTTATTAGAATTAGTAAGAAAATACGATGTTGAACGATACATCCAAATATCAACAGATGAAGTATATGGTAGTATACTAGAAGGATCATTCAAAGAAACTGATAATATTGATCCATCAAGCCCCTATTCTGCAAGTAAAGCTGGAGGAGACTTATTAGTAAATGCATACTATAAAACATATGATATACCTGTAATGATAACAAGAAGTAGTAATAACTTTGGACCAAGACAGTTCCCTGAAAAGTTAATACCCCTATTCATACTAAAAGCATTACATAATGAACCACTACCAGTATATGGTGATGGAAAAAATGTACGTGACTGGATATATGTAGAGGATAACTGTGCAGGAGTAGACACAGTACTACACAAGGGAAAAATAGGTGAAGTATATAATATTGGTGGAGGAAACGAGAAAAATAACCTTGAAATAACAAAGCTAATACTAGAAAAACTAGGCAAACCTGAGAGTCTAATAAACTATGTAGAAGATAGACTAGGTCATGATAGAAGATACTCACTTGATGCATCAAAAACAAAGAAACTTGGATGGATGCCTAAATGGTCATTTGAAGATGCAATGGAAGAAACAGTTAACTGGTATAAACAGAACGCTGATAGGCTCTATAAGTCAGTACAATAACCATCAACAATAAACACCTTTATAATAACTTTTTTTAATTAATAATATTAGATACTTATTTTACTAAAAATAGTTTAATATAAACAGTACTATACTCAAAAATTTTTTTTATTCATGTTAAAAAAGGATAAAAAGAAGTAAATAAGGGGGAAATTTATTTTTTTATATTCAGTATGATATCTTAACCTCTTGTACGTCTTCGAGTAAATCCTATGAAGAATAATACAGCAAGTCCTATGATTAGGAGGATATAACCTAAACCAATCTCAGAATAACTGGAGGCAGCTACTCCACCTTCACCACTAGATACTTCATATACTGCTGCTGTTGCACTAGTTAGACCGCTAGCTGCGGCTGAACCTTCAGCACCCTCAGAGGATGATCCACCAGCACTAGATCCACCAGCACTAGATCCATCAGATGCACTAGATTCACCAAGATCAGTTGAGCTTCCACTACCAGTTCCATCAGATGAAGTACTTCCATTACCATTCTCAGATCCGTCACTTGATCCGTCACCTGATCCGTCTCCAGATCCGTCACCGTCACCTGATCCGTCTCCAGATCCTGTTCCGTTTCCATTACCTGTACCAGATCCAGATCCACTACCTGAACCAGAACTACCTGATCCACTACCAGTTAAGCTTCCAGTGTTAGTACTTGTTGCACTTCCACCATTAACTACTCCATTAGCAACAGAACCAATACCATCAGATACTCCTACATCACCATATCCTGCGAAACTATCATCACCAATAGTTGTTCCACCAGTACCTGTACCAGTACCAGTACCACCTGTACCTGTACCAGATCCAGATCCATCACCAGATCCGCTACCTGTACCACTAGTTCCAGTTCCAAGAACTGTACCAGTCTCTGTAGCAGCATTATATAGTTGTGAGTAGGTTTCTAGTCCTTTAACACCTAATGAAGAACCAGTAGTTAATATCCACTCATGTAAGTTTACATTACCACATGTGTGGTGACAACATGCTACTCCCCAGTTGTTTACTGAGTCCACATATCTCTGTATAAGAGTAGTTACTAGTTCTGTATCATCAGTTTTCCAGTAACCATCCATTAGGAGAGTCATTTCCCATCCCCAAATGGATTGCATAGCATAACCTTTATAGTTAGCATCATCAATTAGATAATCACTTGAAGTCATGAAATATACTGTTTGAGTAAATAACTCATTACTTATTGCTCCAGTGTTGTTTCCTCCAGTTGATGAGATAGCTTTACCATTTTCATCTTCTGCATAGCCCTGGGTTGTATATATTGTCTTTATTAAGTTTTCATAGTTTGTAGCTAACTGATTCCATCCACCTACTGAGGATACCATTTCAGCTATCCATTGTGGGTTTGTTAGCGTTGTGATAACTTCTGTAGTTATCTGTTGAGATAAGGTACTTGTTGTTACTTCATTTTGGTTACGAATATCTATTAACATTGTGTTAGGAGTACTTCCATGAACATTAGCAGCATTTAGTAATCCACCATACCAGTCAGTATAATCATCTGAGTCAAGATATTGCCATGTACTATCAATATCTTGTATAATAAGATCTACATTAGTTAATAGATAGACTAATACAGTATTTTGGTCATTAATAACACTAATATCACCGTTCTCATCTATTGTCCATGCATTACTCATCCTAGCTTCATATACACTAGCAGCTTCATAACTTACACCATCAGTAGAATTTTCCCATGATGCTATGTTGTTAAGTAGATCAGATACACCAGTACCTTCTAGTTTTGCACCATCTAAACCAAATAGTCTGTATGTTGAATTTAGTTCAGCATAATGTTTCTTCACATAGTTTTCTGTAACATCTTCATCAAGATCATTTACTAGATTTACTGCATCATAAAGTAATGTAATCCATCCAGTGTTACTACTTACAATTGTAGCAAACACATCAATTCTTGGACGTTGATATACTACACCATCAATAGTTAATGTTAAATCTTCTAGAGGAATTACTTCTACACCTGTTACTGTTCCATCATTAGCCCATACAGGTGTTACACCTAAAAGATATAAGTACATTGCAAGACTTACTCCTTCAGTACGAAGAACTTCTGTACCCCATATAACTTGTCCGACAAGCTCAGGATATGTGTCTTCTCCAAGATCTTCCATGTAACTTATAAGTAACTGGTCTACAGCTTCTACTGCTGTAGCCCAAGCAGCTTTTGTTGGCATCTTTGTTGTATCACTTGAATACATTGATCTACCAGTAGGTAATACATCAGATAGTGATGGCTCACCAGCTAGTCCTGGTGTTACATATCCACCATTAAGAGCATTTAGTATTGATTCCCATTCCATATTATTCTGGACTCCTTCAATATAGGATACGATTTGTACTAAATCGTTATAGAAATCACTCTCATTATTCTGATTCATTTCACTAGCAATCTGTAGAGCCATATCGGTTGTTGGATTAGCCACTAACCTTTTGATTATACTATTAAGTGTTGATTCAATCTGTGTTTCATATTCCTCAAAGTCACTAGATTTAATGTTATCATAGTAATCAGTATAAATACCATAATAGAGTTCCTGGATATGTTGCAGTATTTCAGTTCTTGATGATGCAATAGTAGTTATACCTTGAACCATCTCAGTTTCATTCCATACATATCCTAATGTATGCATACCATAAGTAATTGTGTCACCACTAAGCGACTCTATAGTATTTTCAATATAGGATAACCACGAATCAAAGGCATCATCACTTTCACAATACTCCGTCATATACTCTAAGAATTCATCAAACTCTAAATCTCCTGGAAGACTATAGTTAAAGTACTCATTCATGGACTTATTAAGTGATTCTGAGAGATATATGATGTTTTCTTTACTAGAATTTATTAATTCTACATCATTAATGAGTAATGCTGTGTTATATATAGTAATGTTATCTAACATTCTCTGGAATGTTGGTGTTGTGAAACTACCATTGGTAGTTGTTAGATTTAATATTAGTGATTTATAGTATTCAACGTTACTTGTATCACCTGATTTTACATTACTATGATAACTAGTTATAGCATTACTTATTTCTAGATATGTACCATAAAGTGTTGATGCAGTTGTAACTGGTGTCATATGAGTAATAACTTGAGCAAAGCTACGCTCTTTAGCAGTCATACCTTCACCAGGGTTTGATACAATATATGGATAGATTATTGGTACTTCTGTTAACTGGAATGGCCAATCTGATGATTGAAGTCCCAGTGTACGTCCTGGAAGCCATTCAAGTGTACCGTGAGTACCCATACTTATTATTGCATCTACACTATTACCTTCTATACCTTGATAATAATTATATAAGTACTTGTAGAATGCTACATATTGTTGTGGTGGTGCTAAGTCACTACTATGGTAATCTGATACTTCATCCCAACCTCTTGCAGGTTGAAGTGTAATAAATACATTACCAAAGTAAATACCTGGAATTACAATGTATGTATCATTATAAATCATGGAACCATTACCTAGACCAGTACCCCAACATTCAGTTAACTCTTCTTGTAGATTTGATGGTAGAGAATCATACATTTCTTGCCACTGATCTAAACTAATTAACTGATTATTAGCCATCAGTGTATCATAATTCTCTTCAACATACTGTTTTAGTAGACCTGAAGCCCAACTACCCTTGTTACCCATATCAATAATCATGGTAGTTAATTCTTCAGTTGTTGGTATTTCATCTACACTCATACCAATATCATATCCAGCTTCAGCTAATTGTACTAGTAAGTCATGTGTACTAGTATACACATCTAAATAGGATGCTCCAATATTTGCTTTACCTGGTGGATAATTATATAATACTATTGCAATCTTCTTGTCAGAATTATCTTTAGTTTTAAGATTAGCATAACCCATAGCTAATTGAGCTATTTTTGCTATACCATCCTCTATTATAACTGTTGTTCCATCATCTTCATTATATGATACTGGAATTGGTGATATAATACCTTCATATTCTGCTACAGTTACTTGATAAGTCCATTCAGTCTGTGGTCCATATTCACTTAGATAACTATCTTTACTAATACCACTAAGAGCATTTAAGATTGTAATATCCATTTGTGTGTATGCTTCAACAGTTGCATTTGTACCCATTTCTGAATAAGATGTTGACCATGAATATAATGATATTCCAGCTACTATACCTCTTGTGAATCCATCAGGATCAGTACAAGCTGTAAGTAACAGGTCAGTCATTGAAGGTTCAATTGTTGAATATTGATATAAACAGAATGCTGCTTGACCATTAGCTTCTAATTCTTTGATTAATGCCTCTACTTCAATAGTAGTTTCATAGTAACTTATTATTACTATGAATGATCCATCAATATCAACATTTTCTGTATACCAATTTTCAAAGGTTCTGAATACTGATGCAGGGTCTTGATTTTCAAGTACCCATGGATTATAGCAGTTAGTCATCCAATTTAAACTTCCAACACCATCATCATCATATCCAGGATTACTTTCAATCCATTCTTTTATCTGTGCACTTGAAGGTGTAGCTACTTCTATTTTAAATCCAGGATAATAGATACCCCATTGTGGTCCAGTTAGTACGGGAATACCATCAAGGCTATCTGTTGGGTTTTCATCACTTTCACCTAATAAATATAGGATGTACTTATATAAATTATTCATATTAGTAGCTACAACAGTTTCATCATCTATTGCTTCTGCTTGCCAATATGATCCAATATAAGTGTTTTCAAGTGAATTTGGACTACCACCAACAAAACCCCATCCAAGTGACATTAATATACTGTCACTGTATACACCAAATGTGTATGCAATCATGTTGTTTTCTGATGCTGGAGAGGATGCAATTAGATCTTCATCTATTCCAAATCCTAATCCTACACTGTACATGTCAACTAATATGAAGTTTGTATAACTAAGCATCCATTGAGCTGAATTATCATATGTGTTGTTCATCTCATAGCTTTCTAGGAAATAGAAACGATCACTCAGTTGTCTAAGTGCAAGATATTTATTATATTGTCCATCACTTGAACTACCCGAATATGTTACTATTGCTATATCGGGTATAAATACATAATTTATTATATCACTTGCATTAGTGATATGTGAGTATTCTTCACCCATTAAATATGTTCCATATTCAAATGTGACAGTATAATATCCTGATTTTAGTCCTGTGAAACTGTATCCTCCAGTAGAGTTTGATTTCACTTGAGCTATTTTTGCACCATTGGTTGTATTGTATAGTGTTACTGTAGCATTAGCTACTCCAATAGCGTCTAATTCATCCCCTACATAGGTACCAGATGTTTCATTATAAACACAGGATGTATTTCCATAGATACTATATGTTTGATCATCACTTTTTACTTCTTTAGTTGAGCTTACTATATCTGTTTGAGTTGATAATTCAACATCTACACTTGAAGATGCATCCTTATTACTTATTACTACATTGTTTATAGTACTTAGTAATTGGCTACTTTCACTAGCAGTTACAGATATTTCGAGATCATCACTTTCAGAAAGAATCTCTGAATCAAGTGTACTTTCAACAGTATCTGTTTCATCTATAGTAAATTCATATTCCGATTCGTAACTATTTGTTTCATTGCTATTTAACTTTTCATTTGTTGATTCATCGCTTGTTGTTGAGATTTCCTGTGTAACATAACTTGTTACTTCTTGTACTAATGTTTCACTTTGGCATGTTGCTGTATCTATGTACGTAGATTCATTTGTATTATTGGTTGTGTCTGTTGCACTTACTGTTGTACAAATTAAGAGAACAAAGAATATCATACATAATGAAAAAACTTTACTTTTCATCACATACAACTCCTTTAAAAGTGTATTCTATTTTTATTAATATAAATAATAAATATCTTATTAATTCTAAATGAATACACTATTATAATTTTAATTTAAATTAATTAATATAATTATGTATAGTTTTTGATCATATTTTGT
>JAJQHG010000162.1 GCA_021199865.1 Methanosphaera sp.
AGTCTATTTTATCATAATTATCTTCATATAATAATATAAATTCAAGTAATGGAAAACTTATAGATTGTAGAACTATACTTCTAATTATATCACTTAATTGATTAAATGTGTGATTCATACAATCAATAATAATAGATACTTTCACATCAAGACTAGTATCAGCCTGAAGTGTTAATATCTCCTGATTATCACTATTAATAGAAAGTACTCCTAAATTATAGAAATATAAATTATTACTCGTTAATGCCTTTTGTATATCTTGATTAACTCCATATTCTAAGATACATCTTTTAATAAATTCTTTATAGTAATCAAAGTATTCCATCATATACTTATCATCAATAATATTATGATACTTTCTAATAGCATTTAACATAAAGTTATAAAGATATGGATTATATTTATAATATAAATTATTATCTTTTAATAATACATTTAATAATGCCTTTGATACATCTATAATCTCCCTGTTCTTAATTCCTGTATCCTGCATTGTTGAATCTGGTCGAATTCTACGATTATATAAATATTTATCTACTAATGATACTCTATCTGCTTTGAGAAAGATTTCATTACAAAACACGTTATCTTCATATATTACTCCTTCAATAAAACGTATATTATTCTCCTCAATTAAGCTTCTCTTATATAATTTACTTGGAGGACTTACAGCTATCGAATATAATAGTTTAGGGTTAATATTCTGGTAATTAAATATTTTATTTTCAAATTCTTTTATAATAGTATATGAGTAATAATCAGTCTTCTCATATTCACCAGTTTCTTCATTATAAGTAACTAATTTAAGAAATAGTAAATCTAATTCATTTTGATCAGCAATAGTAACTAATGATTCTAGAGCATCCAATTCTATCCAATCATCACTATCAACAAAATATACATATTTTCCCTTAGCCATATTTAAAGCCTTATTACGACTATATGATTGGCCCTTATTAACATCATTTCTTAGTAATTTTATACGTTTATCTTGATTTGCATATTCCCCTAATATAGAATAAGTATTATCAGTAGAGTGATCATCAACAATAATAACCTCAATATTTTGTAGTGTCTGATTTAATACACTGTCAATACATTGATGAATATAACTCTCAACATTATATGCTGGAATGATTACTGAAACAATAGGTTCTTTGTGGAAAATCTTTGATATTTTCTTAAACATACTCTATACTCTCTTATTTAATAGTTCAAATTATCAAAATAACTTGTTATTATTATAATATTTCTTAAAAATGTATAATTATTTTATGTAATTTAAATAATTAATAGTTTGTTATTTATAATTTTAAGATTGTATTAAAAGAAGAAAGAGGGAAGATAAGAGTAGAATATAATTAAAGGGATTCTGAGAATTATAATATAAAACCACATATTATTAACATTATTAATATTGCTAAGAAGAGACTACTAATCAATCTAACAATCAATTCAACTCTATAATCAGATAATTCATGATTTGATATAAAATTTAATAATGAATTGAAACGCCTACTTATCCAACAACGCATAGACCGTGGCAGTGGCTTCGTTAACCTGTTAAGATTATCATTAAATTCTTTCCTTCTATCAGGCCTTATTTTGATCTTTAATAATTCTTCTAGTATTAATCCACCATCTAGTGGCTTCATTGGTAATAAGTTAAATGTACCAACAGCAAAGTTTAGGAAGAATACTAAGTAGAAGAACTCCTCTAATTGTGATAGTATTGCTGGTATGATTGTACCATACTTATCCTCTGCTTCTGGTGTGACAACAGTATGTTCTTGTGTTCTAATACCAATATAGGATGAAGTAGAGTTATTAGGATTCGATCCTGTTGTTATATTATATACTCCTTGATCTGTTGTCAGCGAGACTGTCTCATTTATTGATACACCTGATAATATGTTACTAAGGCTTTGTGAGTCATTCACACTATAATTATTTATCGCATATATTACCATGTCATCATCAAGTACTCCCTCAGCAGGACTTGATGGTACTACACTACTTATCTCTAAGCCATCACTTGTATAGATATTAGCATCTGCGATGAATCCACCTATTAGTAGAGTTAATATTAGGGCTATTATACAGAGCATTATGTTAAACATTGGCCCTGCAAGGTATACTCTAAGTCTACTTATACCATTTACATTCCTGGTTTGCTCCTCATTTGGCTCTACAAATGCTCCAGGTATAACTGCTAATAGTAGTAATCCTACTGAGTCTATGGATATACCCTCTACACGTGAGAGTACACCATGTCCTCCCTCATGTATTATCATAACTGTTGCTAGTGCAAGTAGTCCTGAGAAGAAGGGGATGTATATTGGTGATCCAGGTATATCTACACCTGGAAGTATAAGGGATACTGTTGGTGTCTCAAACATTATCTCTATAGAGTATAATATCGATACTACCATTAGGATCATAGAGAATATACCTATAGGTATGGAGAGATTCATTAATGTTCTCCATAGCCTTGGTGCTTTTCTTGCAACGTAGTCTATTAATCCCTCAAGCCTATCTGTTTTTAGCATTAAGACAATACCCTGTATGGAGATATTATCAAATCTTCTTCTTAGTATAAATGCTAGTATCCATACAACCACAAAGCCTATTGCATAGTAGACTAATGCATTCATAATAAATCACTACTTTATACCATCTGTTCTTCTATTGTAGTAGTATTACTTTTAATTAGTTTCTCAACAGGAAGGCTAATTATCTCTTCATCATCATACATAACAGTGAATGTGTCATTATTACTTACACTACCAATACGTGTAACAGCCACATCTTTCTTATCTAGTTGACTAATGACTTCTTCAACATTATCCTTCTTGACTGTTATGATAAATCTACTGTTTGACTCAGAAAATAGTGCTTCATCTCTTGATAAATCCTCAACACATGGAATACTGCTTAAGTCTACATTCATAGCTTTATCTGATTTTATACTCATTAGTGCTAGTGCTACTAGTATTCCACCCATAGATACATCATGTACTGCGGTTATATTATCATTATTAGTTTCAATTAAGTCTTTAACAGCCATTGATACATTATAGTTTTCATCTAGCCTTATCTTTGGTGGATAACCCTGTACAACATCATGTATATTCTTATAGTACTGTGATCCATCAAGCTCAGGGTAAGTATTACCTACTACTAGTATAACATCACCCTCATTCTTTAGTGTCATGGTCTTAATATTATTGTTATCAATGACTCCTACTGTACCAACAATTGGTGATGGATTAACTGTTACTCCCTCAGTCTCATTATAGAAGCTTACATTACCACTAATAAATGGTGTATTAAACTTACCTGCTACCTCACTCATACCATCAACTGCCTGGGTAAACTGCCAGAATACTTCTGGTTTCTCAGGATTACCAAAGTTTAGACAGTCAACTAGTGCTATAGGACGTGAACCCATACTAATAACATTATTTATTGATTCAAGCACAGCGGATGCTGCACCATTATATGGGTCAAGTAGTACATGTGTACTGTTACAGTCAGTTGTTATAGTAAATGATGTATCATTATCAACCTTTACTACTGCTGCATCATCTCCTGGCTTTACTATTGTTCTAAGCTGTACTTCATGGTCATACTGGCTATATACCCATTCCTTTGATGTAATATTTTCTGATGCAAGTAGGCTAATTAATGCTTCCTGTGGATCAACTACAGGTATCTCAACATCTTCTAAAATTTTCTCAGGTTCTTTTGCCTCTCTTGGTATTATTGGTGCTTCTGTAAATAATAGGTTTGGTGCATGACATATCTCCTCATCACCATCCTTTATTATGAATTCACGCTCATCAATAATTTCACCTATAACTGCGTGTGATAAGTCATGCTTCTGGCATATCTTAGATGCTGCCTCTACATCATTTGGTGATATGGCAAAGACCATACGTTCCTGTGACTCTGAGAGCATGATCTCATAGGCTGTCATGTTCTCTTCTCTTAGTGGAATACTGTTAAGATCTATTAGTGAACCATTACCACCCTTATCTGCCATCTCTGATAGACAACAGGTTAGTCCTCCACCACCAAGATCTTTTACTCCATGAATATCTAGTGTTTCTAGTAATTCATAGGTGGCCTCCATAACACGCTTCTTTGTGAATGGGTCTGCTACCTGTACAGCAGGCTTATCCTCTATCTCTGAGTTACTAGTTAACTCCTCTGATGCAAAGGTTACACCATGAATTCCGTCACGACCAGTTGTTCCACCCATTAATAGGTACACATCACCTACTATTGGTGCAGATCCGTAGACTATTTCATCCTTCTTTACTAGTCCTGCACATACAACATTTACCATTGGATTATACTGGAAGTTATCATCAAACTCTATTTCTCCACCAACTGTTGGTACACCTATACGGTTACCATAGTCAGATATACCCTTTACAACATAGTCAAAGATGTATTTTGATCTCTCATCAGACATGTGTCCAAATCGTAGTGCATCCATTAATACTACAGGTCTTGCACCCATACTAATAATGTCTCTTACGATTCCACCAATACCTGTACCAGCACCACCATATGGCTCAATAGCTGATGGATGATTATGACTCTCCATTCCTATAGCTAGTGCATATTCATCTGTTAGGCTAACTATTCCTGCATCATCACCTGGACCTAGAATTACGTCCTCACCATCTGTTGGGAAACGGCTTAGTATAGGTTTACTACTCTTATAGGAGCAGTGTTCTGAGAACATTACATCCATCATACCTAACTCTAATTCATTAGGTTTTCTTCCTAATACTTCATCTATATATTTTAATTCATCATCAGTTAAAACCATAAACTCATACCCTGAATAATTATCTTTTAATATTCTTATTGAATTATTAATATTTTAAGTTCTTCATCCTCTATCTTCCACTCTTTTAGATAACCATCAGCATTACATGTAGCAAACTCTAGTTTATCTGTACGTACCTCATTAGAGATATATTCCTGGTGTGGTACTACATTATCCTTGAAGTCCTGGCTACACTCTATTACAACACCAATATTTGCCTCTACATTAAGATCCATGTCTTTTCGCATATCCTGTATACGTCTAATTAGTTCTCTGGCCATAGCCTCAGAGTATATTTCAGGTGTAAGCTCAGTATCTACATATACACTACCCTCTGTAAAGTCACAGTCAACAATATTTTCTGGAACTTCCTTCTCAAATAGCATTTCCTCTTTGGTGAGTGTAATATCCTTATCATCAAAGCTTATAGTGTATGTTCCCTCACTTTCAACTGTTTCTAGTACACTTGATCCATCAAGATTATCCTGTTCAAAGTATGCTTTGACACGTCCAAGATCTCCCCTAAGTTTTGGTCCAAGTATGGACATATTAGGCTTAACTATTATTATTGCATCATCAAGCTCTGATTTAACAGTTATCTTCTTAGTATTAGCCTGCTCTAGGAGTACTGGTTCAAGTGACTGGATAGCTTTTTCTACATCAGGATTTTCTGATACTACTGTGATGTTCTGTACTGGCCATCTAAGCTTGAATTTTGCAACATCTCTTGCATGTGCACTTGCCTCAAGAATATCCCTTATATAGTTCATATTCTTCTCTAAGTCAGTATCTATTGCATCCTCATCATATCCCCAGTCAAGCATATGAACACTTTCTGGCATTGAAGAGTCTACTCCACGTACAATGTTTTGATATATTTCCTCTGTGATATGTGGAGCTATAGGTGCTAATACCTTAACTAACTCTAGTAATGTGTTATATAATGTGTAGTATGCTCCAAGCTTATCTGGATCATCACTCTCAATCCAGGTTCTTCCACGTATTAAGCGTACATACCAGCGACTTAAATCCTCTAGTATAAACTCGGAGATCTTCTCTGTTGCTCTATTAAATACTAGTGACTCAAAGTCATCTGTCACATCCTTGATTAATGTGTTGACACGAGATGTTATCCATAAGTCTTCCTGTCTAAACTTAAGATCCTCTGGCTCATACTTTGTTGGATCAAAATTATCTAGTGCCATGTATGTTGTTGCAAAGTAATATACATTCCATAGTATGTTGAAGAGTTTTGAGGAGTTTTGTACTTCATCCCAGTGGAACTTAAGATCATCCCATGGTTTATTAGCATCAAGTAGGTAGAATCTTAGTACATCTGCACCATACTTATCTATAACTTCCTCTGGACTTACAACATTACCTAGGGACTTACTCATCTTCTTACCAGTATCATCAAGTGTGAATCCATGCATTAACACCTTCTTGTATGGTGATTTACCAAATGCTGCTACACCTAATCCTAGCTGTGAATAGAACCATCCTCTTGTCTGATCATGTCCTTCTGTAATAAAGTCGTATGGGAACCATTCATCAAAGTTTTCTGATGGATTCTGTGGGTAGTGTAGTGCAGCCCATCCTGCTACTCCTGAGTCTATCCATACATCCAGTACATCTGGTACTCTCTTCATTGTTGAGCCACATTCACATGGTATTTCTATGTTATCTACATGTGGTCTGTGTACAAAGTCACCCTCTAGTGTATCATCATGTGATAACTCCTTTAGATCTGCCTTTGATCCTACAACAACTTTCGCTCCACAGTCCTGGCATACCCATATTGGTAATGGTATTCCCCAGTATCTTTGACGAGATATTGTCCAGTCACGTGCATTCTCTACCCAGTCACGGAAACGGCTCTCTCCAGCCCATTTTGGCACCCATTCAACTTTATCTACTTCTTCTAGCATTTGATCCTTTATTTGTGTTACTCTAAGGAACCATTGTTTTGTTGCAATATATATTATAGGTGTCTTACATCTCCAACAGTATCCGACACGGTGATCAATTGTACCAGAGGATAATAGTGCATTTACATGGAATAAGTCATGTGTTATCTCATCATTTGCCTCACGTATAGGTTTTGATGCATATGCTCCTGCCTCATCGGTGTAGCATCCATCTTCTCCTACTGGTGAGAATGGCTCTATTCCATACTTCATTCCTACCTCATAGTCTTCTGGACCATGTCCTGGTGCTGTATGTACACAGCCTGTACCATCCTCTAGTGTTACGTGTGTACCAAGAATAACTTTGTGTTCATATTCAGCCTGTTTTGGTACTTTGTCACTTAGTGGATGAATATATTTTGTTGACTCAAGATCACTACCCATAACTGTCTTTATAGTGGTCTTCTCTATATCTCCTAGTACTGAATCTATGAGTTCTGTTGCCATTATAAGGATTTCATCCTCACCAGTCTCAGGGTTATTAATCTTAACATAGCTATATTCAAAGTCTGGATGAACACTTACAGCCATGTTTGCTGGTATTGTCCATGGAGTGGTTGTCCAGATTAATATGTATGTTTTAGCATCATACTCCTGTTTATCTAAAAGGAACTTTACATATATTGATGGGTCTGTCTGCTCTCCATACTCTATCTCAGCATTTGCTAGTGCTGTCTGACAATGTGGACACCATGTGATGACCCTCTTATCCTGTACTAGTAAATCCTTCTTATCTGCCTGTTGTAGTGTCCACCAACAGGATTCTATGTATCCATTATCATATGTTACATATGGATCCTCCCAGTCCATCCATACACCCATCTTCTCAAATTGTTGGGTCATATCAGACTTGTTCTGGATTGCAAAGTCACGGCATTGATCAACAAAGTTATCTATACCATACTTTTCTTCGATCTCCTGTTTACTCTTAATATCTAGGAGTTCTTCTACCTTATGTTCTATTGGTAGACCATGTGTATCCCATCCTGCTTGACGTCTAAGACTAAAACCAGACATACTTTTATATCTTAGTAGTGCATCCTTTATGGTCTTATTCCATGCTGTTCCTAGGTGTATTCTTCCACTACAGTATGGTGGTCCATCAAGAAATGCATATTTTGGTCTGTTTTCTCTTAGCTTATTAGTCTTCTTATATATATCATTTTCTTGCCAAAAGGATTGTATATCATTCTCTAGTTTCTTATCATATCCCTGTTCTACCCCTTTAATTGGCATATCTTATCTCCTTTGTTTATTTTTATTGGGGAACTTATTAACATGAGTTTATGGTTTTATTAATATTATTCCCGTAAAATATGTACTCATCTATTAGATGACTTTATAATCATTATTATTTTTGTACTTACTATCAATAGTATTTTATGATTAGAAACAGAATTCTACTTAAAAATAATTAGAGATAAATATGTAAGTTTATAGATAAGTTAATAAATTATGGATAATTCACTAGATTATTAATAATATAC
>JAJQHG010000154.1 GCA_021199865.1 Methanosphaera sp.
TACAGTTTTTAGATCCACCAGGAATGCATCAATATTCTCACGTTTAACATGAGGCATTAAAACTATACGTATAGCATGTGGATTCTCACCAATAGATACCTCCCAACCATAGCCTAATAATTTATCATGTAAAGATTCAACATCCATAACATCTGTAATGAAGGCTAACACATTAAGTTCTGGTTTATGTATCAATTTAATACATGGTATATCTAATAATTGCTTATATGTATAATCTGTTAAACTGATAACATTATCCCCTATTTGTTTATATCCTTCTATGCCATAATAGTTTAATAGTGTCCATGTAGCAGCAGTTGATGCCCCTGTACGTGTACCAACAATTGTTGTCTGATTATCCTTAGTTAAGTAAGGTGTTTTGATAGCTAATTTCTCAAGGTATTCTTTTTTCCTGAAAATTATTCCACCAGAAGGTATTGGTGCAAGACCCATCTTATGTGGATCAATAGTTATTGAGGACACACCTCTAAGTTCAAAGTCAAATCTTGTAGGGTTCTCTTTTCCAATATTCATGAATGGTATCATAAATCCCCCAAGAGCAGCATCCACATGCAGATATACTCCATGTGAATATGCAATATCTGATATTTTAGGTATATCATCAATCAATCCTAGCTCAGTAGTACCAGCAATAGCCACAATAGCCATAGTATTTTCATTAATTAAGTCTTCTAGTTTAGATGTATCAATCTTATACTCACTAGTTAATGGAACATATACTGGTTTAATATCAAGCATACGAATAATCTTATTAAAAGAGAAATGTGAAGTCTTTGGTAAAATTAATTCAGGCTTACCCTCATTATCCTTTTCTTGGTATAAATATTTAGCAACAGTAATAGCCATAATATTAGCCTCTGTTCCACCAGTAACTATATGACCTGATGCATCATCTAAGTGTAGAAGGTTACCTATTGATTTAATAACTTCCTCCTCCATCATACTAGTACCCTTAAATAATCCTGGATCACCAAGATTTGTGTCAAGAAACATATTATATGCTTCTATTCCAATAGGATCTGGGTGTGTACACATGGATCCTAGTATTTTACCAGAAGAATAACTCATATCCTGAGAGTGATATTTTCTTAAATCATTAAATACTTCATCTTTACTTTTTCTTTTCTGTTGCATTATTATACCCTAAATATTTTGTATAAAGAAAATACTTTTAATAATAATTGTTATTAGAATAATATCTTACTAAAAATAGTGGCTAATTATTTATTAAGTAAATAACTAGTAAAATGGTGAAGAGTGTTGATGAATAATTTATTCATCATCTAAAGATTTACGTGCTGCGTCAAGAATAATCTTCTTTTCTACCTTAGCAACAAGATTTCTAATAGTTTCTACTGCATCAGTATTTGCAGAAATACTATCAATACCTGCTTCTACTAGTTTTTCAACTATCTCTGGTTTACTACCAGCTTGTCCACAGATACTTGTTGTAACACCAGCAGCCTTACATTTCTTAATTACATCAGTTAGTAATTTAATTATTGCAGGGTGTGCCTCAGTATAATGTTTTGCTACTAACTCATTGTTTCTATCAAGAGCTAAAGTATACTGTGTTAAGTCATTTGTACCAAAGCTTATGAAGTCTAATCCTTCAGCAATAAAGTCTTCAATAATAATTGCAGATGCTGGTGTTTCAACCATCATACCAAAGTCTACATCAACGTGTGGTATTAGGCCAACAGATCTTGCAATCTCTTTTGCTTGACGTAACTCTTCAGGCTTATGTAATAATGGTAACATTACTCCAATGTTTGTGTATCCCTGATCATGTAACTTCTTAATAGCCTTAAATTCTGCTTTTAAGATGTCAGGTTGATCAAGTTCACGTCTAATTCCTCTCCAACCTAGCATTGGGTTTGCTTCTTCTGGCTCATTTTCTCCACCTTCTAATGTTTTAAATTCATCAGTTGGTGCATCAAGAGTTCGATACCATACTGTCTTTGGATAGAATACATCTACTACTTTAAGTATACTTTCTACTAGGACATCAACTAACTCATCTTCACGTCCCTCATCAATATACTTGTATGGTACAGTACCAGTTGCAAGCATCATATGCTCTGTTCTGAGTAATCCTACACCGTCAGCTCCTGTAGCATATGCTTTCTGTGCAGCTTCAGCCATACTTACATTAACTTTTACATCAGTTACTGTAACTACAGGTGCAGATTGTACAACTTGAGTTTCTTGCTCAGTAGTATTTGATGAATCAGCTACTGCTATTTCACCTTTATATACTATACCTTTCTTACCATCAATTGTTACCTTTGTGTTCTCTTCAAGTACTGTGGTTGCTTCACCAGTACCAGATACACATGGTATTCCAAGTTCTCTTGAGATAATAGCTGCGTGACATGTTACTCCACCCTCATCAGTTACAATACCATTTGCTCTCTTCATTGCAGGTACCATATCAGGTGTGGTCATGGTTGTAACTAAGATATCACCATCTTGTATCTTATCTAGCTCATCTAATTGTTTAATTATCTTTACTGTACCAGATACCATTCCAGGTGATGCTCCAAGTCCTCTTGTAATCTCTACTCTCTCATCAGAATCTATATCATCTGATTCACCCATAACTGTTACAGTATCATCAAGGGTCGTGATTGGTCTAGCTTGTAACATGTATACTTTACCATTTTCTACTCCCCACTCTGTATCCATTGGTGATCCATAATGTTTCTGGATTTTGTGACCTAGTTGTACTAATTGTTCTAGATCAGAGTCCTCTAATACCTTTTTATCCTTCATATCATCAGGTACATCTATTTGTACAGTGTTACCTGTTTCAGGATCTTTAGTAAACATTGTTTTCTTGGTGTTAACAAGGTAAGATTCTACCTTATCAGCCACTTTATCATATCGGCAGGTATCAGGTGTTACTGTACCAGATACTACACCTTCTCCAAGTCCCCATGCTCCTTCTATGAGCATTTCTTCAGCTCCAGTTGAAGGATCAACAGTAAACATTACACCAGACTTCTCAGAGTTTACCATCTGCTGTATTACTACAGCTATTAATACTTTTGAGTGGTCAAAATCATTCTCAGCTCTGTAGAATATTGCTCTAGCCTCAAATAGTGAAGCCCAACATTTCCTTACATTAATTAATAAGTCTTCTACACCAGAAATGTTTAGGTATGTTTCTTGTTGACCAGCAAAAGATGCATCAGGTAAGTCCTCAGCTGTTGCTGATGATCTTACAGCTACAACAACTTCATCAAGATCTACATTTACACATAGAGCATTATATGCTTCTACAATTACATTCTGGATATTTGATGGGATCTCAGTTTTAATGATTAATTCTTTAATCTCTTCTGCTACTTTTTGTAGTTCAGGTGTATCATTAATATCCAGATTTTCTAGTTTATGATTAATTTGATCTACAATCCCTGTTTTGGTTATGAATTCAAGGTATGTTTCGGAAGTGATTACAAAACCTGGGGGTACAGGTATTCCTGCATTTGTTAATTCTCCGAGGTTTGCACCCTTTCCTCCAGCAATAGGTATATCCTCTTTACCTAGCTGCTCAAAAAACTCAACGTAATTCATCTTTGACACTCTTCTAATAATTTATTTAATTTTATTATCTTCTAATAAATAATTTATATAACTTAAAGGATTAAATCCAAATATTAATAAAGAATACTGGTTAAATTCGTGGCGTTATATAAATCCACTATTTATTCTATTATTCTTTTATAATCTAGAATTGGACAAGGTCTGATCCTTTCTCAACTTCTAATTTACATGAAACAGGTAGTTTCATTGAAGCTCTCTTAAGAGCTACTTTAGCATGTTCGAAGTTGTTTGGAGTTACATATGCTGTAATAATTTTCTGGTTTGCACGTACTAATGCTTCAGAACTTACTGCTTTACCAAATGCTCCTCTCATACCACTCTGTACCCTATCTGCTCCTGCTCCAGTAGCCATAGGGTTTTCTCTTACTATGTGGTGTGGGTATACTCTTATTTTTAATCTGTATCCCATTCTACCAGTTGTTCTTTGTAAATATCTGTTTGCAGCAATCCTGGCAGCTTCAAGAGCATTGTGTGATAAATGGGTATGTTCTTTAACTTCTAATGTTACTTGTAATGGAAAATCTTCTGATAAATTACCCATATCATACTGTACAATCTTTGATGCTGGGATTTTTCTTATATAATCTTTTCTTGTATATGGTCTGACCATTCTTTTACTCCTCCGTTAACTAATACTTTTTTAATTTAAAAAAAGATTTCAAAAAATTTAGTAATAATACAATAAATAGTATTTCATTTTCAAACAACATTACTGTCATTTGAATATATTAATTTATTATATGTTTAAGATATTATATAAAAATAGTGTTTTATAGAATAGATGTAACACATTTAGTAATACAACTATCTCAAATTCAAAGATAAGTTATAACTTATTAATATTTATGTACATAGATAATATTTAATTATTAAAGGTTTTATTATGAAAATTAAAACAGAAATAACATTCACATATATTGAAGCTAAATATGCACAGATTGCTTATAACTCATTATATCCTGATAATGAGGGGTTTATTGAATCAGAAGTGATTGATAACAAGTTAATATGTAAAATTGATAATGATAATATAAATACTGTGTTAAATACTATTGAAGATTTAATTCATTGTGAAAAAATGATTGAAGCTACATCTACAATAGTATAATAAAAATATCTAATTTTTTAATTAAATTTCAAAAATAATATAATAAATGGTGGTTAAGAAGAATACAGATCTATTCATCATCTGTTAATTTTTCTGGTACTTCTTCAGCATCTGTATTTTCTTCAGTTTCTTCTTCTTTAGGTGGCTGTTCGTATTCTTCTACAAATTGTACCTTATCAATTTCCTCAATGTTTTCATAGGTTTCTCTTGCTACTCTGAACTTGGATAATGTAACTTCTTGTAGAGGTCTCTGTTCAAATCCTGCTAATTGATCAAGTTTGATTTTTGCTACACCATCTTCTATATCAATCTCTGTTTTATCAACATCTAAGTCATGGTTTCCATAGTATACTTCTATTAATCCTTTGATCTTTTCTTCATTATCCTCTATTGTATCAAGGATTTCAATCTCATAGGTTATATCTTTTCCTGCAAGTTCATGGTTAAAATCTACTCTTACACGTCCACCACTAATAGTTCTTACAATACCTGTGTTACCATTTGAACTTATTGGCATTCCTACAAATGGCTTAATATCCTGTCTCTTGAATTCCTTCATTGGAATTAATTGTATAAGTGATGGGTCTCTCTTACCAAATGCTTGTTCACATGGTACTTCTACTGTCTTTTTATCTCCAATATCTAATTTCTTTATCTCATCATGTAATAATGGAATTAGTTGTGTACTTCCTACTGCTAGGATCATTGGCTTATATTCTTTCTCCTCATTGAATACTCCTGCTTCCTTAGCAACTTCCTCAACTGTTGTATCAAATACATCTCCAGTCTCTTTTACACGTCCAGTATAATCCATTTTTACAAAAGTTTTTTCATCTATTGGCATATTATCTCATGATCTCCTTTTAAGTTATTTTTGATGTTAATTTTAAATTTTTTTAGAACATCCTCATTTTTATATCCTAATATCCTAATAATTTGAGGATAATTATCTATATATTTATATACTTCATCCTTAAATATACATGTTTCTAATACACTAAGGATTCTATTTTTTCTATGTTTACTGAAACCATAAGTTATATTATTTACTACTTCATCAACAGTTTCAAATGGCCTATTATTAATAAAATTATTAATTGTATCCTCATCAAGTAAAGCTAATTGACTTAATTGTTCATAACTTGACTCATTAACAGTTGATAAAATCCTCTTATTAACACGAATATTATCTAGTGGTGCATGATTACTATTTATCTCCTCTTGTAGTAGAGATATAGTTTGTTCAGGTAGAGCTTTATCAAGATCAGTAAAATCATTACTTGCTACCTTTTGTCGAATCTGAGTTCCACTAACACCTTCAAGTCGTGGAATAAAAATAAATTTGTTCTTAAAATCAAAGTTAATCTTTGATAAAGATTTTGATAGGGATACTATTACATAGTCATCATTATGTAATTTACCCTCAAGTAACACCTTCTTATCCTCCATTGATACTATCTTATATGGTTTAGGTGCTACAGCCTTACCATTATTTATGTAATCAAGTATTATTTTAAATTTAGGATCATCACTAATATAACCTCTTGGTATATAATCTGCATTAAGAGCTCTAAACATTAATGCTAAACATAGAGAGTATTGTCCTGAACCCATAATACCCATAGGTGGTCCTTCAACAACAATATCTGCACCAACACTAATTGCTAATTGTACCCTTTTTTGTCTAGTTAATATGTAGGGTAAGCCCCGACCATTCCTATCAAACAAGCCTGGAACAATAGCTACAAATAATGCATCAGGATGTAACTCTTTAGCTCTATTCATGCAATATAAATGACCATTATGTAAAGGAGAATACTCAGTAAAATCAGCAATAATTTCAGTAGTATTCCTACATCCTACAACCTCAAGTGGACTTAACTCTAAGTCACTACAAAACTGATCACGATCCCTTAATAAATTAGCCTCAATAAAAGCCTCATCAACAACCATAAAATCACTATATAAACTATATAAAAAGATATGTTAAACTTAATATAAAAAACATGTCAAAAATAGTCTAAAAACATAACTATAGATAAAATAAAAGCATAACTACTAATTAATAAGACAAAGGTGTGTGAAGAAAATAGGAAGTCTAATACTAAAAAATGCTAAATTAAGTAGTAACCAAGTAGCAAATATCATCATAGAAAATGGAAAAATAAAAGAGATAACAAAAACACTTCCAACATCCAATCAGAACAGTGATAAAATAATAGATCTAGAAGAGAAGTACGTGCTAGCAGGACTAATAGATCCACACGTACACTTCAGAGACCCTGGACTAACACACAAAGAAAACTGGGAGACTGGATCAAAGGCAGCAGCACATGGAGGATATACCACAGTAATTGATATGCCAAACACCCTACCACAAACAGACACAAAAAAAGCATTCAAAGAAAAAAAAGATATAGCAACAAAAAAATCCTACGTAGACTTTGGACTACATGCAGGAGTAAAGAGTAAAAATGATGTGGATGAAATATTAGAAGAAAAACCTGCATCATACAAGATATTCATGGACTTATACACTGACCAACAACTAGACGAAATGTTTAGCTATATTAGTAATACAAATAAACCATTATCCCTACACTGTGAGGATAAAACCATAGTAGATAATAATATTAAACAACTACAAAAAAACCCCGATAATGATAGAAATACAAAGGCATACTCTGAAGCTAGAAGTATCTTAGCAGAAGTAATGGCTGTAGATCATGCAATAGAATTAGCAATTAAATACAATCTAACTCTACACTTATGTCACATAACAAGTAAAACCGTACTAAAACTAATAGAACCAAAGAAATCAAGAGTAAACCTATCCATAGAAGCTACACCACACCATTTACTACTAGATAATGAAACATATACTAAATATGGTGTAAAGGCAAAGACAAATCCACCGCTAAGACCAGCAGGATATAATATAACTATAGATGATCTAGATAAGTTTGATAATATAGGAACAGATCATGCTCCACACACATTAGAAGAGAAAGAAAAAACTACCTGGGAATCTGCTGCTGGAATACCAAACCTAGAAACAAGCCTAAAATTACTATTAACACAAGTAAATAACAAGAAAATAACACTACCAAGACTAGAACAACTAATGAGTACAAATCCTGCAAAGATATTTAACATTCCATCTAAAGGTCAAATAAAAGTAGGTAATGATGCAGACCTAGTAGTAATAGATATGAATAAAACAGGTAAAATAGATCTAGAAAACCTCTACACACAGGGAAAGTATACACCATTTGAAAACTATGAATACACAGGATCAAATGTAATGACAATAAAAAGAGGTGAAATAATATCAGAAGATGATGAAGTATACAAAACTCAGAATAAATATATTTACTAAACCCCTAAAAAATCTTTTTTTTATATAATAATTTTTTAAGTCAATAAAAAACAATCTATAAACTTAACTTATAAATTTAGATTAAAATATTAAAAGTAGATATTATTAAATAAGAATAAAATTGATAAAAATAGTTTTTTTTTAAAAAAAAATATAGTGAAATATA
>JAJQHG010000164.1 GCA_021199865.1 Methanosphaera sp.
ATGAGTATATATGCATAATTAATAAATTTCTGGATGTGTATTAATGGATGACATAAAAGATGCATTTAATAAGGGATCAGATGAATATGATAAATACAGAAAAAATGTAATACCATTGATGGATGCCTACTATGGAACAGTAATAGAGCTATCTAGGGGTTATAAGAATCCTAGAATACTGGATCTTGGAGCTGGTACTGGCATATTAACTCAAATGCTACATGATCTCTATCCTGATAGTGAAATTACTCTTATTGATTTATCAGAGGATATGTTAAATAAGTCCAGGGCTAAGTTTGATCAACTAGATAACATTAACTATATTCTAGGCGACTATATCAAATGTGACTTTCATGGATCATATGATATAGTTGTTTCATCTTTATCTATACATCACTTAGAGGATCATGATAAGAAGTATTTATATGAGAAGATATATGAACACTTAAATCCTGAGGGTATATTTATAAATGCAGATGAGGTTATTGGTCTAACAAAGAATACAGAGAAGATGTATAAACAGAGAGATGAAAAACACTTAGATGCTCAGGATATGCCCGAAAATGAAAAGGATGCATTAAGAAAAAGACGTCTCCTAGATAAGCCTGCAACACTAATAGAGAATATTGAGTGGTTTAAGCGTATTGGTTACAGGGATGTTGATGTATTCTATAAGTATTATAGGTACTTTGTGATCTCTGGTAGAAGATAGTTATCTCTAAGTTCTATTTTTAAACTTCACTATTTTTTTTATTTTAAATATTATTATAGATATATATAATAATAGGGTGACATGATGAATAATTTTTTGAAGAAATATTTACAGATAGATCTATATAATACTGATTTTAAGGAAGTTATTCGCAAATATATGATATTATTAGTTGGATTATTTATTATGTCCTTAGGTGTTTCATTATCAATTAATTCTGGTCTAGGAACATCACCTATTTCATGTGTACCATACGTGTTAAGTTTATATTTTCCTGTGAGTGTTGGTACTACTACTGTTGTATTTAATGCATTACTTGTGTTATTACAGATAATTATCTTAAGATCTCGTTTTCCACGAATACAGATACTACAAGTGTTTGTTGGTTTATTCTTTGGATACTTTATTGACATAACATCTATGTTAATTAGTGGTTTTATTCCAACTAGTTATGTTTCACAGTGGCTTTACTGTATACTAGGATGTGTTGTACTGGCCTTTGGTGTACTCATAGAGGTTAAGGCTGATGCATTAGTACTACCAGGGGAGGGTGTATCTCTGGCTGTTAGGAGTGTTACTAATGTAGAGTTTGGTAAGATTAAGACGGTATTTGATACAAGTAATGTTGTACTTGGAGTTATTTTAACACTAGCCTTCTTTGGTGAATTTAGGGGTGTTGGTCTTGGATCTATCTTTGCAATGATAGCTGTAGGATCACTTGTAAGGTTATATAAAAGAATTATTAATAAGCTAACAGGTACTAATAGTATTTAGATTAATATATTTAGTGATAATCTCCCATTCAAACTATTTTTTTCTATATTTATTGATTTTCAGGTATTGTTTTTAGTTATTATTCTTTGTTGGTTTTTCTTCTATATTTTATTTGTTCATGTGTTGTGTTTTTTCATGTTTTATTATTCCTATTTTGCATATAAGTTTCCCTTATTTTTTCATATTTTGTGAATTTTTCACAATATTTTTTCATATTTTTAGTAATTTTTCCAAATTTATAATATATTTGGGTAAATCCACAAAAGTATATATAGTTTAGTATAGATATATAGAATACAATTATAACACTAATTCTAATAAAACAATACTGGATGATAGAATGGATGAAATTGATGAGAAAATACTTAATGAATTAATAGATAATTCGCGAATATCCATATCAAAGATATCACAAAAAACTGGAATACCCGACTCAACAATATCAAACAGACTAAAAAAACTAGAAGAAAACAACGTAATAGAACAATACACTACACTAGTAAATCCTGAAGCCATAGGAGTAAGGGTAACAGCACACATAATCATACAAACAGAGACAGAAAAACATGTGAATGTAGAAGAAGAACTACCAAAACTAGAGAAAGTATCAGAAGTATTCAGTATATCTGGTGAATATGATATCCTGATAAAGGTGTGGGCACACACACTAGAGGAATTAAATGATATAATATCCCAGGTTAGAACAATTGATGGGATAGAAGAATTAAGAGAACTAATAGTAATGGAGCGACTAAAAGAAGAGCCATTAAAAGTAGATATAACCGATAAAGAATAATAATTATAATAATAAGGGGTGGTATCATGTATATAACAGAACTATTAAGTAAAAAAGTCTTAGATGCAAGTAATGAAAGCTATGGTGATGTAAAAGATGTTGTCATATCCTCTAAGCAATCTTACCCAAAAATAGAGGCACTAAAAATAAAAAGTCATGGAGAATCATACTATATACCCTCCTATTACATAAAAGAAATCACTGATAAAGAAGTAAGACTAACAGAAGACCTAGAAAACATAAAACAGTACCCTAAACAGGACTCAGTAATAAAACTATCAAGTGATATACTAGATAGACAGATAGTAGATATGGAAGGAAGTAAAATAAGACGAGTAAACGATGTGGAAATATCTGTAAAAAATGGTTCATACTACATCATAGGAGTAGATATAGGAGTAAATGGGTTATTTAGACGTCTAGGATTAGAAAAACTATCAAAATCAGTACACCCCGAAGATAATATAATATCATGGAATGATATAGACTCCCTAGACTTCCAGAATCTAAAACTAAAAGTATCCAAGAACAAGTTAACAAGATTACACCCAGCAGATGTGGCTGAAATAGTAGATGATCTGGGAATAACAGACTCTATGAGCATACTTAACTCACTAGATGATGAATCAGCAGCAGATGCATTCGAGGAAGTATCACCAGAAAAACAGAGAACAATACTATCAGAAATGGAAAAAAGGGAGGCAGCAAAACTTATTGATGAAATGTCACCCGATGATGCAGCAGACCTACTAGCATCAATATCAGATGAGAAAAAAGAGGAGATACTACACCTTATAGATCCAGAGGAATCACAGGAGCTACGTGAATTACTAAAATACCCAGAAAACACTGCTGGAGGTATAATGACAACAGAATATGCTTCAGTAACAGGTAATCTTACAACTAGTGAGATAATGAATGAACTAAAAAAAATAGCAGACGATGTAGAAACTCTATACTACATATATGTATTATCTGATGGAGAACACCTAAAAGGTGTAATAACAATAAGACAACTGCTATTAAATGATGATGATGAACACATCTACAACTATATGAATACAGACTATAAAACTGTGCTTGTAGATGAGGATGAGGATGAGATTGCTAAGCTCATTGCAAAATATAACCTAATAGCACTACCAGTAGTAACCTCAGATAATAAGATGAAGGGAATAATAACAGTAGATGATGCAATAGATATTATACTACCAACAGCATGGAAGAAGAGACTTCCAAGAATGTTTAGTTAAGAAGGTGTTATGTTGACATTCACTGATAACATAAAATTAAGATTAAAGAATCATCCAAGACTATTTAGTATAGTAATGTTCATATCAGTACTAGGACCAGGACTAATAACTGCAATGGTAGATAATGATTGTGGTGGAATTTTAACATACTCTCTTGCAGGAGCACAGTATGGATATAACCTTATATGGACATTTATTCCAATGTTCCTATCACTCATCATGGCACAGGAGATGGGTGTACGTATGGGTATAATTTCGGGTAAGGGACTAGCTAGCCTTATCAGGGAAAAGGTAGGAGTAAAGGTTACAATCCTTATAATGATAGGATTATTAATAGCTAACTTTGGAAACACATTAGCAGAGTTCTCAGGACTAGTAGTGTCCTCCCAAATATTTGGAATACCAACATACATAACAGTCATACTATCAGCAATACTAATATGGCTACTAGTAATAAAGGGAAACTATAAGAGTGTAGAGAAAATATTCATGGTACTCTCATTAATATATGTATCATATATTATAGCAGGATTAATGGCACAGCCTGACTGGTCACAGGTAACATCCTCTATAGTACCACACCTACAGTATGATGTTGACTATATTACAATGGTTGTAGGATTAATCGGTACAACTATTGCTCCATGGATGCAGTTCTACCTACAATCATCAGTAGTAGAGAAGGGTGTAAGTAGGGATGAACTAAAATATTCCAGGGCAGAATCAATTATTGGTCCAATATGTACAGGATTAGTAGCACTATTCATATTAATTGCATGTGCTGCAACAATACATGTAGCACAAACACCAGTAACTGATGTGTATGATATAGCCGAAGCACTCAAACCAATAGCTGGAGAATATGCAGGAATACTCTTTGGTATAGGATTCTTGAATGCATCACTATTTAGTGCAGTAATACTACCATTATCCACAGCATACTATGTATGTGAAAGCCTAGGCTTTGAGATGGGTATATCAAAGAGTATATCAGAAGCACCAATATTCCATGGATTATATGCAGGACTAATCTTCATATGTGCCGCAATAATATTAATACCAAACATACCACTAATGGATATACTACTATTCTCACAGGTAATAAATGGAATACTCCTACCATTCATATTAGTATTAATGATGCTAATAATAAATGATAAGAGAATAATGGGTGAATATGTAAACTCAAGATGGTATAATATTATATGCTGGGCAATGACTATCATAATAACAATACTAGTAATAATACTAGTAATAACAAGCTTCATGTAGAATACACTAGTATTCTACTAATTACTCTTTTTTAGCACTAATTAATGTAATATCTTCAAAGAATTGGTGTTCATTAGCTGTTATTTCTGCCTTAAAACCATTCTTATTTAAGTATTCTAGTGTTTTTTCATTATCACTTAGTGATGATTGAACTATTTGTATGCGTCCATTATCCTCAAGGTATTTGGCTACTTGTTCTAGGAATGGATTTATAATGTTTCTTCCATCTACTCCTCCATCCCATGCCTTGGAGTAGTCATCATCCATACTTTCTTCTTCAACAACTGGTAGATAGGGTGTATTGAATAGTATTATATCATATTTTTCATCAATATCCTCAAAGAGATCTGATTTTCTGACCTCTATATTGTCGCGTCCATTAAGCTCAATATTCTTCTTTGCACACTCTATGGCATATGGATTTATATCCACTGCTAATACACTCTTTGCTGTGAGTGATGCTTTGATACTTATAATTCCTGTTCCTGTACCTATCTCTAGTACTTTATCATTCTTTTCTACATCTAGGTTATCTATTAATAGGAATGTGTCCTCTGCTGGTGGATATACCTCACTACATTCTATGTATTCAATATCATCATATTTCATAGTATTTCCTCAACTATAAGTGATATTTGTCTTATTTCTTCTGGTGTTAATTTAAATACTTTTTCATCAAGTATATTATTATTAATTCCATCTAGTATTGGTTTTAACTCCTTCTTATTACTACCTATCTCATGAGCAGATTTTACTAATGCTTTTCTAGCTTTCTTGTTTCTGTGTTGGAAGAGCGCTCTGTTTACACTATTAAAGTAGTTATTGAGTTCTATGTTCCTCTTTGGTATTAACTTGATTATAGCACTTTTTACTTTTGGTTGTGGTATGAATGCATTAGGATTCAGTGTATCTATAATTTCACATTCTGCTCTAAAGTGTAGTGATACAGATAGTCTTGAGTACTCTTGTGTATCAGGTTTTGCCTGCATACGTCTGGCAAACTCTAATTGATACATTAGTATTCCTAGCTTAAAAGGGTATTCTAGTAATTTAAATGTTACTGGTGATGATATCTGGTAGGGTAGATTTGATATAATCTTATCAAATGAGGGATAATCAATTTTTAGTGCATCAGCATTAATTACCTCTACATTATCTATCTTATCTTGTATAATACGTTGATTTAGTACATCTGCAATAATTGGATCCTTTTCTATGGCTATAACATTTTTTGCTCTGTGTGCCATTGGTATTGTTAGTGTACCAATTCCTGCACCTATTTCTAGTATTGTTTCATCAGAACTTATATTACTAGAGTTTAATATGAAATTAATTTTATTATCATCAATTAGATAGTTTTGACTCTTATTCTTATCTAGTCTGATATTATACTTCTCTAAAATCTCTTTAGTATTGTTTGACATAGTATAATCATCCATTAGAGTAATATTCTTTAAAAATAGTATTGTCTTATTGGTGGTAATAGAAAAAAGAATTAAAGTAGGATTATCGGTACTGGTCTAGAAGATCTAGTACTGCTTCTAGGGTTTCAGTCTCAAATACTCCTCTTTCTTTTGCAAATATTAATCTGAGATCATCAAGATCTTCAGGCATTATATCTACTACTTTTACAGCTTGTGCTGGGCTAAGGTATTCTTCAAGTTTTCCTCTTAACTCTTTTGCATCATCTGCATCTAGTAGTGCAAATTTATTGACATAATCAATAGTTAAGTTTTGTTCATATGTAAATTGGTGGCCATCGACTTCATTATTTTCATCAATTTTCTCTTCAACCTTAGAGTTTAGAATTTCTCTTGCCTCAGAGATTGTTATTGGTTTTTGATCAATGACTTTTTTTCCAATCATCATAATCACTCTTGTAATTGTAGATGTTCTGGTCTTATAATTAATTCTTTTGATTTGTTTCCATCTTTTATTCCTACGAGGTATGCTTTACCAGTTTTACCAATGATTTCACCAGTTACTCCGTGGAATCTTGGGTGTGGTTGTCCTCTGTGGATACTTGAATCAATTATTATGTGTACCTTTTGTCCTACTTCAAATACTTGTATTTTTCTGGATATTGGATTAGCTCGTTTTGGTCTGATACTTTTTTTAAGTTTATATCTTGATCGACTTTTAAATCCTTTTGATTTTCTCATCTAAATCATCTCTAATTTTTTAATAGAACTCTATTATTCATGACTTAAATATAGGTTGTCATGATTTTATAGGTTTATTAGTATAGGTTTTTTATACTCGAGTTTTACTAATTATTTAAGAATACTGAATTCTACTTATTTATCTGAGTAATATCTTTAGAATTTATTTTTTGAGCTAAAGAAAGAATTTATAATTAAACATAGTTTCTAGTCATATTCATATAATTATTCATGGTTTTACATGATAGGTTTAAATTACTATTATATAATCTAGAAATAGTCTATGTTTTAATATTGTATTATATATATCAATTTTATAGTTTATAAGTATATTGTTTTTATTGATTGATAGTATTCTAAGTATTGATTATTAGTCTATGCTTTTTATTTAGTCTAGAAATCATATTTATCCATTACTTAATTGTGATAATACATTTGGATTAGATTAAATTAAGAATTAGTTTATGAGATTAGATATATTGTATATAGTTTTGTTTAGTAAAATAGTATAATAATTTAAAAGAGAGGGTTGAGGGGGTTTGAACTTATATTGCAGTCCATCCTCCGTCTACACAGATAAGTTGTCCAGTACAATAACTTGAAGCATCGGATGCTAGGTATATTACTAAACCGTCTAGTTCTCCTGGTATTCCTAAACGTCCCATTGGACAGTATGCTTTTATTAGGTCGTCGAATCCTTCCATTTCTACTGTGTCGTGGGTTAGTTCTGTATCGAATACTGCTGGTCCAATAGCGTTACAGGTTATGTTGTATTTTGCCCATTCTACTGCTAGGTTCTTTGTTAAGTTCATTACTGCACCTTTTGCTGATGCGTATGCACTAATTCCTCCTCCTGGGAAGATTACTCTTGAGTGTATGGATCCTATGTTAATGATTTTTCCATAGTTTTGTTCGATCATTACTTTTCCTACTTCTTTACAGCAGTAGTATACTCCGCTTAGGTCTACTTGTATGTGTTGATCCCATTCTTCTGTTGGTTGATCCATAACCATTTTGTTGTTACCCATTCCTGCTGCGTTAATAAGTATGTCTATTCTTCCATAGTGGTCTACTACATCTTGTACGGATTTTTGTATGTTGTCTACGTCTGTTACATCTGTTACTTCATAGA
>JAJQHG010000149.1 GCA_021199865.1 Methanosphaera sp.
AATATTGTAATTTATTATAAATATTTTTAAAAATAAAAATTTAGAGTTTTAATAATTCTAAATAGATTAAGGGTAGGATTAGGGTTAATCCTATTATCTATCCTTACTAAAAAAGAAGAAGAAGTTATCTACATTATATTATATTTTTGTAGTAATAAGAATTCTTCTGTAGTTAACTTTTTACCATCTTTGAATTTCTGGAAGATTTCTTCTGCTTCATGTTTCTCTTGTTGGTCAGTTTCTACACGTTCTTCTTTCTTTCTTCCCTTGGAGGATGCTTTAGCTTGATCCATGAATTTGTTTACTTTCCTAATCTCAGATAGCTTAGCTTTTACTTCTTCGTGTTTTGCTGTAGCTTCATTTCTAGAGTTTATAAAGTCTTGATGTTTTCCATCAGCTTTTTCACGGATTTCATCTATATTATTGAAGTATTCAATCATTTCTTCGTGTAGTTTCTGTGCCTCATCAGATAACTCTACTACTTTCTGGTGGTATTGTTCTGATTTCTCTTTTAATTGATTAGCAGTCTTTTCTTCTTCCTCATCACTCTGGATCTTCTTGAGTTGTTTTGTTAGATCAGATACACGTTTGACTAATTCATTTTCTTTTCTGATATCTAATACTTTAGTTTGTATAGTCTGATCTATCTTTTTGATCTCTGCTTGTATGTTTGAGATCTCTTTCTTACCAGAGTTCCATTCTACCTTCTTTAATTGTTCGTTACACTCGTTTCTTAGTTCTTTGTTTTCGTGTACTTGTTTATTGATTTCATCTCTCTGGTTTCTCTTGTCGAGTGCTATTTGTAGTGTGTCTTTGAGTTCTTGGTTTAGTTCGTCACGTTCTTTTCTGTACTGTTTGGTTCTTTCATTCATGTGGTCACGAACATCTTTGAGTTCAGTTAATTCTGATTCTAATGTTCTCTTGACTTGTAGTAATTGTTGGAAGTTTAATTTTGAGTAATCAATACTTTCTTCTTCAGCTTCCTCTTCCTCAGATTCTTCTTCAGCTTCTTCAGCTTCCTCTTCCTCAGATTCTTCTTCAGCTTCTTCTGATTCCTCTTCCTCAGATTCTTTCTCAGCTTCTTCTTCTGTTTCTTCAGTAGATTCTGTAGTTTCTTCGATTACCTCTGTTTCTTCTACATCTTCTGTTTCAGGGGTATTTTCGATTATTTCATCTTCTTGTGTTGTAGTTGTTTCTTCTACTACTTCTTCTTTAGTAATATTTTCTTCATCTGCCATTATATCAAGTACCTTCCTTAGGTCTTTTTCATTTATTTCAACATCAGCATTTTCTTTCAGTATTGGTTTTGCATTGAATGCTATTCCTAACTTAACATTCTTAATCATTTCAACGTCGTTTGCTCCATCACCAATAGCAGCACATTCATCTAGACTTAAGCCTATTTCTTCAATGAGTCCTTTTAGTACATCTATTTTATTCTGTGTTACTAATGGTCCTCTGACAACTCCATTGAGTTTTCCATCTTCTACTTCTAGAGTATTGTAGAAGGCATAGTCAACATTAAGTTTCTCTTTTAATTTTAGAGCTATTACATCAAAACTACCCGTAATTATTGCAATCTTATATCCTTGACTTTTCAGGCCATTAGCAGCCTCTATTGCCCCATTCATTAAGGGAATATTATCAATTACAGAGTTTATTTCATCAACGCTTATACCCTCAAGTTTTTTTACTCTTTGTATGATTGATTCCTCAAAGGGTATTTTTCCTTGCATTGCTTGTAATGTTATATCACTTATTTCTTCTTCTATGCCTTTTATTTTTGCAATTTCATCTATTGTTTCTGTGTCTATTAACACATTATCTAGATCAAATACTACCAATTTAATCAAAAGATCACCGATGCTGTTTTAAAATAATAATTAGTTAAGTAAATAAATTTGTTATATCTATATTGTTTTTTGAATAATTTATTATTTTCTAACATTACCATTATTATTTTATTAATTTTTGGTGTTTATTGGTGGTTAATTATTGGAGTATGAATAAGTATAGTAAGTTTATACTGGATTTGTTACTACTTACTCTTCAATTAAATATAACTCAATTAAGCGTTCCTTAGTTTTTTGTACACCTAATAATGCTTGATCAGGTGTTTTTGCTCCAGTACATACTACTTTACCTGAACCAAATAATAGTAATACTACTTTAGGATCAGATAGTCTGTATACTAATCCAGGGAATTGTTCTGGTTCATACTCAGTATCTTCTAAATCTAGTGCTACTGCTTCTAAATTTAGTACTTTACCTAGATTTGCTGATGCTACAATGTTTTGTATCTTAATCTCAAAGTCTTCTGGTATATCAGGATCTAATTCTCTTATTCTGTCGACTGTCATATGTATAGCTTTTATTGAGTCTTCTTTACATTTTGCTCCAGTACATACTAATTTACCAGATCCAAAGATTAAAGCAGCAGTTTTAGGGTCTTTAAGTTTAAATACTAATCCAGGGAATTGTTCTAAATTGTATTCAACATTCTCTAAAGCTGGTGCAATTCTAGGTAATTCTAATGATTTACCTAATGTTGCTGATGCAACTATATTTTCAACTTTAATTTCGACATCTGCCATTATTTCTCCTCCATTAAGTGATAATTATTTAGCATTATTAAATAATTAGCAGGATTACTGTTTTTATAAAAATTAATATAAAAAAAATTATTTCTTAGAACTATTATTTTGGGGTTTAAGAAATTTCAACTACCATAATCACTCAACTACTCATTTTATCTAATATTTAAAAATACCAAATAACATATTATATTTATATATATAATCCTCTTAGTTTATAAATATAACTTTATTATAAGAATATTATAATATAAATATAGTTGGGATATCATGATAGAAGTTGAAGTTAAAGCTAAAGTTAATGAAAAAATAGAGGTTCTAAAAAAAATTGATGAAATGGGTGCAGTATACTCACACACAGAAAAACAGTACGATATATATTATAATCCTCTAAATAAAAGTTATGAAGATACTGATGAAGCACTACGTATAAGAGAAATACCTGATGGTGAAGAGTTTAAGCGTATATTAACATATAAGGGTCCAAAGATTGATAGTAAAAGTAAAACACGCAAAGAAGTTGAAGTAACTATAGATAATACTGATAATATGAATGAGATTCTAAACTGTATAGGATTTAAAGCAGCTGCCGTTGTAAATAAGACAAGAAGAATATTTAACTATAATGATTATACTATCACTCTTGATAAATTAGATGGTCTAGGCTACTACATGGAAATAGAGTATGTAGCCACAGAAGATGATGATATCAAAGAAATTAGAGATAATATTATAGATGTATTTAGTGATATTGGTATAACTGATGGTTTTGAACGTGAATCTTACCTAGAATTATTAGAGAAAAATAGAGAATAAAAACTTAATATAATTAAAGTGTATATATAAAAGCGATAGAGAGTAGATTAAAATAAATTATTTTCTAGGTATAAAATAAATATATCCTTAATTACAACTTAAATTCCAATAATTTTTGCAATTAACATGGGGAGGCAATAATATAATGGATCGATTTGTAAGTATATACAACAAAGAGTTAGATTATGATCTACCAGATAATATAAATATATATGATACAACACTAAGAGATGGTGAACAAACACCTGGTGTATCATTTACTAAAGAGGAAAAACTTGATATAGCACATAGTCTAGATGAACTTGGAATACCCCAAATAGAAGCAGGGTTTCCACAAGTATCCAAGAATGAACAACAATCAGTTAAAGCAATAGCAAATGAGGGACTAGATGCTAACATAATATGTCTTACCAGGACTAAGAAGTCAGATATTGACTGTGCACTTGATGCAGATGTGGATGGAATAATAACATTCATGGGACTCTCAGACCTACACATAGAAGTAAAGATAAAGAAGTCTAGAGAAGAAGTAAATCAGATATGTATGGATGCAGTAGATTATGGTAAGGATCATGGACTCTTTGTAGCATTCTCAGCAGAAGATGCAACAAGAACAGAATTACCAAAACTATTAGATATATACAAACAAGCACAGGATCATAAAGCAGACCGTATACATGTAGCAGATACAACAGGATCAATAAATCCATATGCAATGGAATACATGATAAGTGCCTTAAGAAAAGAATTAGACCTAGATATTGCTGTACATTGTCATAATGACTTTGGAATGGCTGTTGCAAACTCAATAGCAGGAATACGTGGAGGAGCAACATCCATATCAACAACAGTGAATGGTATAGGTGAACGTGCAGGAAATGCATCACTAGAAGAACTCATAATGGCATTAAAACTATTATATGATAAAGACCTTGGATTCAATACAGAAGTAATAAGTAGTCTATCAAAAAAAGTATCAGAGTATAGTAAAATACCAGTACCCGATAGTAAAGCAGTAGTAGGAAACAATGTATTTAGACATGAATCAGGAATACATGTAGATGCACTACTAAAGAAACCTTTATGTTATGAGCCATATTTACCAGAAATGATTGGAGCAAAAAGACAGATTGTACTAGGAAAACATTCAGGTAAAGCAGCAATAGAAGAAAAACTCAAAAATCTAGATATTAAAGTAGATGATGATAAACTACTAGAAATAGTTGGATTAGTAAAACAAGAGGGTGAAAAAGGAGTAAAAATTACAGATCAAGTATTTGAAGACATACTTAAGAGTGCTAATATTAAATAGAGGATTAATAATGAATATAACAGAAAAAATACTTGCAAAACATGCACATAAGAGTGAAGTATCACCAGGCGACACAATAGAAGCAGATATAGATGTGGCCATGAGTCATGATGGTACAAGTCCACCAACAATTAAGGTATTTGAAAAAATAGCCGATAAAGTATGGGATCCAGAGAAAATTGTACTAGTATTTGATCATAATGTACCTGCAAATACAATGGGATCTGCCCAATTCCAACAAGTAGTAAGAGAATTTGCAAAAAAACAAGACATAAAAAACACGTATATACAGGGAGAGGGAATATGTCATGAAGTATTACCTGCAATGGGACATGTTATACCATCCAATCTAATTGTTGGTGCAGACTCACATACATGTACATATGGTGCATTTGGAACATTCTCCACTGGTCTTGGTGCAACAGATCTGGCAATGGTATATGCAACAGGAAAAACATGGTTTCAAGTACCCCAATCCTATAAGATCAATGTAGAAGGTAGTCTTGGAGAGAATGTGTATTCAAAGGATGTAATACTTAATATTATTAAGGAACTTGGATCATATGGTGCAACATATAAAAGCTTAGAATTCCATGGAGACACAATTGATAACATGTCTGTTGATGGACGTTTAACCATGACAAATATGGTTATTGAGTGTGGAGCAAAGAATGGTATAATGATACCTAATAATGCAACCAAAGAATACCTTGCTAATCGTGGTATTAAAGATTATGAGATTACACTACCAGATAGTGATGCAGAGTATGAAAAAATATATGACTTTGACATAACAGATATGCCACCACAGGTTGCCTGTCCACATAATGTTGATAATGTAGAGAATATTGATAAGGTTGAGGGAAAAACTATTAATCAGGCAGTGCTAGGCTCATGTACAAATGGTAGATATGAAGACTTAGAACAAGCAGCAGAGGTACTTAAAGGACATAAAGTACATGATGATGTACAACTACTAGTATTTCCAGCATCCCGTAAAATATACCAGGATGCAATTGAAACAGGGGTAATACAAGTACTACTAGATAGTAATGCAATCATATGTAATCCTGGTTGTGGTCCATGCCTAGGTGCCCATATGGGTGTGATGACTGATGATATGACCTGTATTTCAACAACTAATCGTAACTTCCTTGGACGTATGGGTAGTCCCGAATCATATGTGTACCTATCTAATCCAAAGGTTGTTGCAGCATCCAGTATTACTGGTGAAATAACTGACCCAAGTAATATATAATCCCCATCTTTAACTATTTTTTAGAAGATTACTTTATTAATTATTTAAAACTAGATAAAAAGGTTAATAAGGAGAAGGTTAATTAGTATTCATTTATCTTATTTTTCATGTGTTCAATGATTTCTGGACGTACATCATCATATGTTAGTGCCATATCTATAGAGCTTTTGAGCCACTCCATAGTATTACCTATATCATAGATTGTTCCCTCAAATGTTGTTGCATAAACATTATCTTGTTCATTTATTGCATCTGTTAACTGGATTTCTCCACCTACACCTGCATCAATCTCTTTAAGTTTATCAAATATGTCTGGTGTAAGGATATATCTACCCGTGATTCCTAGATTTGATGGTGCATCTTCTAGTTTTGGCTTTTCTACGAGGTTATCTACTTTATAGATGTTATCCTCCATAAGAGTTCCATCAACTATACCATATCTCTCGATTTTTTCTTGGGGTAATCTCTCTATTGCTATTGTTGATCCACCATACTTTTCATATACATCAAGTAACTGTTTAGTGCATGGAGTCTTAGAGTATGTTATTGTGTCTCCTAGTAGTACTGCAAATGGTTCATCACCAACATGTTTTTCTGCACAACTTATAGCATCACCTAATCCATTCTGTTTCTTTTGTCTTACATAACATATATCCGCCATGTTAGAAATTGATTGAACCTCTTTTAAGTATTCTGTTTTACCCTTCTTTTCTAGGCGGTATTCTAGTTCAAACGATTTATCAAAGTGATCTTCTATTGTACGTTTTCCTTTACCTGTGATTATTAATATATCATCTATACCTGAGTTTACTACTTCTTCTACCACGTATTGTATTGTTGGTTTATTGAATACTGGTAACATTTCTTTTGGTTGTGCTTTTGTTGCAGGAAGGAATCTTGTACCTAGTCCTGCTGCTGGAATTACTGCTTTCATTATTTAACCTCATAATTTGACTTCGGAGTTTTCTCCAATAACAAAACTTCTACCCTTAGGATATGCATCTTTATCTGTTGTTATCTTAGTATTTTGTCCTATAAGACTTTCTGTTATTCTTTTATCTGATCTAATATAAGAGTCACCTATTACTATAGATGAATCAATCTCTGATTCAATAATTTTAGTATTATCTCCTATAGATGTGTATGGACCAACATAGCCCTTAATATCACAATTCTTACCTATTGATACAGGCCCTTTTATTAGTGATCCAGAACGTATTATTGTACCCTCATCTACAACTACTCGTCCCTTGATTCTTACATCATCCTCAAGTTCTCCTTTTATATCTGTACTTATTGTTTCTAGTATTAACTGATTTGCATCAAGTACATCCTCAGGTTTACCTGTATCTTTCCACCATCCTTCTACTACAAATGAATCAACATCATAATTATCATCAATTAATTGCTGTATTGCATCTGTAATTTCTAGTTCTCCTCTCCAGGATGGCTTTATTTTATCTATTGCATCAAAGATATTATTCTTAAATAAGTATATTCCAACTAATGCAAGGTTACTCTTAGGTTCTTTAGGTTTCTCTACTAAATTAATAATTTTACCATTATCATCTAGTTCGGCTACACCAAACTGTCTTGGATCCTCTACAGATTGTAGTAGTAGTCTAGATGAGAAATTAGACTCATCAAATCCTTTAACAAACTCTTCAATACCCGATTTTAGAATGTTATCTCCTAAATACATTACAAATGAGTCGCCATCAACGAATTCTTGTGCAGTTTTTGCTGCATGTGCTAATCCTTTAGGTTCACCCTGCATAATATATGTGATATTTACTCCAAAACGTGAACCATCACCTAAGGCATCCTTAATCTTGTTAGGCATGTTTGTTCCAAGTATAATACCAATATCTGTTATTCCAGCATCTCTTAGATCCTCTATTGCATAGAAGAGTACTGGTTTATTAGCTATTGGAATTAATTGTTTAGGTCCAGTGTGTGTAAGTGGTCTTAATCTTGTTCCATGCCCACCAGATAAAATAACTCCTTTCATCATTTTCGCCTCATAAAATATTTTCTGTTAATAAACGAAATAAATACTAT
>JAJQHG010000053.1 GCA_021199865.1 Methanosphaera sp.
TCTTTGACATTCACTATTATCACCTCATCAATCATGATTAATTCAGAGTAATCTAATTTATAAGTAAAATCTACTTATTATGTTAAACCTATTATTTCTATAGTCTACTTATTATTGTTTATATTTTCTATTATTTCTAATGCCCTAGCACAGCCCTCATATTGTATGAATTCATCATACATCTCCTGGTTAATTTTTATATCATCAATATGCTCTAGTGATTCATTTATTAGGTGTAATAATTCCTCTTTATTCTTTATGGATGTTGTCTTTGTTATATTATAATCCATCATACGTTTAATGTTGCGATTCTGTTCAATATGATTTTCTAGTGGTATTAATATGTTTGGCTTCTTTATTGTTAGTAGTTCCATTGATGTTGTGTGTCCTGCTAGTGCTATTGTTAAATTGGATAGTTTCATCCACTCTGTAAGGTTATAACTAAATTGTTTAATGATTACTTTTTTATCCTCTGGGTCTATGTTAAAATCTTCTGGATCTATTTCTAGTCCTGTGAAGATTATTATTTTATCAGCATTTATTTGACTAGACATTTCAATAACAATTGTTATTAGTAATTTTCCAAATTCACTTCCACCAATTGTTACTACTATTATCTTTTCATGTGTGGTAAATCCATGTCTTTGTCTGGTTATCTCTACTGGTTCTTCTTTTTGGATATCTTTATGTAGTAGTGGTCCTATGTATGTTGATTTATTCTCTAGTTCTTTTGGTATTTCTACTGTTTCTGGTATGTCTGGTATTAGTATTGATTGACAACCCTTTGATATTGTGGATATTATTTTACTAACACTTTTTTCAAAGTATTGGATTGCAGAGTTATCTGTTAATTCACTAAAACCAAAGGTTAGATCATTAGTTATTATAATACATGGAATATTTAGAAACTTTGATGCTATTGGTGTTGAGTAGTCTGAGTCTGCTATTACTAGGTCTGGCTTTATTTGTCTAATTAGTGTTGCATCCTTATACATACTTTTTATGAATGTGAAAGGTATATCCTTTGATTGTTTTAGTGATTCATCTATATCTATTGCTCCATCTGTACCCTCGAAATTCATGGATGGTAATTGATGCGGATTAAGATTATTTTTCTCATAGTAATGTAATCCTGAACCATAACTAGCAAATTCTACTTCATAGTCATATTCTTTTAGGTACTCTGCTAGTGCTAGGTCTCTTGATGCATGCCCTATTCCTACTCCACATGTGATCATTAATACTTTCATTATTCCACCAATTATTATAGATTATTTTTAGATTTCCTATTTAAAGAACTTTTTTAATAATTAGTGTTTATCATGTTTATTTAGAATAATAGTATTACTATGATATGCTATTAGTAATACTTTTATAGTTTGTATTATTAATAATAAAAATAGTAATACAAAGGGAGGTGAAAATATTGAATATAATTAGTGATACTAAAGGACAGGGTGTAGCAGAATATATCCTCTTATTTGGTGGAGTAATAATAATAGCACTAGTAGCTCTACAAATATACTCAAGTTACTTCAATAATGGATCAACATTTAATGCACATGATGATGCCGAGGAAATTAGAGCTAACTTATCAACATGATTATGGATGAATCAGGACAACTAAGTGCAGAACTAATACTAGTAGTAGCTAGTGTATGTATGATAGTATTAGTAGTAGCATATTATACAACAGGATACTTCAATGAGATATCTAATCATTCAGAAGTATTAATAAATAATAGTCGAGATAATATCCTAGAAAAATTATAAAAGAGTAGTATTAATTACTCTAATAAATTACCCTTTTGATCTATTTCACCCTTTCTTATACGGGTAGAGGAGATAGGTACTCCATCATCAGCTAAAACCCATTCAATAACAATAATATCTAATAGTTTAAGATTATTATCTAACCTGATTTGATTAATATTTATAGCTGATTGCTCTGTCTCATGGCTTACTACTATAGCATCAAGTTCAGGGTCTATATGTGCAGTACCTCTAGGATCATGTATCTCTATAATGGAATAACATTTATTATATTCATTAATAATCTTCTCTAATCTTCTGATTCTATCAGAACATGACTCAACCTCATGAGCTTTATTAACAACAAAACTATCTGCTGTTATCCCAATTAATACCTCATCTGCTAATTCAAAAGCTTTTCTAATTAGCATCTCATGACCACTGTGAAACTTATCAAATGTTCCTCCAACAGCAACCTTCTTATATTCTGATTTCATCAAATATCCTCAAATATATAATTAAAAAATAGTATAGTTTATTATTTTAATATTTATTGTTCATAGTATTTATATAAACAGATAAAATCATCATAATTAAGTATAAGAAATTTAATTTATATTTAAACATTATTCACTTATAATAGATAAATAACATTTATTATAGCCAAAAACCAATATTTACTAAAAGCTTATATAAAACTTAACTCTAATTTACATATTACATTAATTTAGAAGATAACATATTATGATGATATCATGTCCCTACTTAATAAAATAAAAAATAAGATACTCAATTCAAGTAATAGTTATAATTACTATAAAACTAATTATGAAAAACTACTCATAGAGAAAAATAAAAATGAAGAATACATTAAATCACTTGAATTAATCAACCAGACAAACACAGATATCTTAAAAAAAGTTGAACAACTAATTAATAATTTATATGAGGATAAACTTGAAAATCTACAATCAATAAACACCATTAATCTAGATTTAAGTGAGTTAAAAAAGAAAATATCAGCTGAAAAAATTGATCAAATCAATAATAATATACAACTTAACCAGAAAGAATTAATAGAACTAGAAAAAATTATGAATAAACAGGAAAATAAGTTGGATGATGTTATCAACAATACTAATGAGATTAAATCCTCCTGTAATAAAGAATCACATAATAATAATGTTAATATAGATCTATTAAATACAATTCTTGATGAGATGAAGGTACAAAAAGATAGTCTAGAAGATCTTATTAGTACTGTTGAGAAATTAGATGATAAAGATATGCTGAATAATATTATTAATGATATATCAAGAAGTACTCATACAACTAGTAAGCAAGTAATTAACTCATTTAAGAATATTGATGAAATACGTTATGGAATAGTTTTTAATGATGCTATACATGATAGTAATGGCTAAAAAATAAGAGTTTTTCATTAAATAATGGGGCATCTAATTATTCATTCATGTATATATTATATAGAGTAGATGAGATAAAGCCTAAATCTATACTAGAGCTAGGATTAGGACAGACAACTTTAATGACATCACGGTATAGTAACTATTATGATACTAAACATGTTGTTATTGAATCTAATGATGAATGGATTAAGTCCTTTAGTAATAAGCTTAATCTAAGTAATACTATGATTAAACAGGTTGATGTTGAAGAATTTGAATATAAGGATAATATTAATCTTAGATACCATGATCTTGAGAATCAACTATGTGATAAATATGACTTAGTTATAGTTGATGGTCCACAAGGATTCTTAAACACAAAACCTGTACAATTTCAAAAGTATCCTAGAAGTAATATGTGGAATCTTATTGATATGTTAGCTGATGACTTTGTTATTATATATGATGATGTTGATAGAAGTGGTGATTTGAATACTGCTAAAAGGTTAGAGCATATGATTAGAGATAATCTTGACACAAACATTTATAGTACCACATTTACTGGCTTAAAATACCAATATGTTATTTGTAGTGAGAATAATCGCTTTGTAACATGGTTTTAAATAATATGTTCCTGCTTTTGGATATATTAATCTTCTAAACTTTTTTTATTTAAAATTTTAAGTGTATTTATGCTTAGAGTATGAATTTTTTTATTTATTACTTTATTTAAATCTCCATAATCTTTATTTTCAAAAGTTTATTTTCAAAAAACCATAACCTTTATATATAATTATAATTATACTAGGTAATAGTTTCCTATGAAAGTATTACATAGGAAAATATTGTATATGAAAATATTAATATAAATTAAATTTTTTTTGGTGACTACATGAGTGAAAACGTAGAAAATAATCAAAATAATGTAAATTTAATAAGAGGAGATTATAAGGTTGCACTTAGAACAATAGCAACACCATTAATCTTTACTCTAATGTTAAATGCATTTTATAATCTTATTGATAGGGTATGGGTGGCAGGTCTTGGAGCAGACCCCCTAGCAGCTATAGGATTCATATCACCATTCTTCATAATTATTGGAGGAATAGGAAATGGATTTGGTGCAGGAGCAAACTCACTTATATCACGATTTATAGGAGCAAAAGATAAAAAAAATGCAAATAATAGTGCATGGCATGGAATAATATTAGGAGTAATAGTATCAATACTGATACCAATAATAATACTACCATTCTTAGAGGAAATACTAACATTAATGGGTGCATCTAGTGTAATGGGATATGCAACAGAGTATGCAGATATCATTATAATTGGATCATTTGCAATAGTGTTTAATGGAATTTTTTCAAGTCAATTAAGAGCAGAAGGAGACATTAAAAGATCAACAATAGCACTAATAACCTCAGGTATACTAAATATTATACTAGACCCAATATTTATATATGTATTAGATTTAGGAGTACAAGGAGCAGCATTAGCAACAATACTATCTGCAACAATAGCTACACTAGTAATGCTATACTGGATATTAATAAAGAAAGACACATATGTAGATTTATCATTAGACCAGTTCACTCCTAGTAAATCAATTACAAATCAACTATTAACAGTTGCAATACCTGGAAGTGTAGAACAAATAGTTATATCTGTCGTAAATATGATAATGAATGCAATTCTTGCAATGGTAGCTTCAACAACAGTAGTAGCAGCGTTTACAACAGCATTTAGTGTAATAAATCTATGTATGATGGTATCTGTAGGAATAGGAACAGCGGCAATCACTGTTGCAGGAGTAGCTTATGGATCAAATAATTACACTAAAGTAAAAGATGTATATCATTATGCAGCTAAATTATCGCTTATATTAGGTATAATATTATGTGTACTATTACTAATATTTAGTCCATATGTAGCTATGCTATTTAGTTACACATCCAGTAGTGCAGGATTAAGTGAATTAATATCAGATGTACTACGAATATTATCATTCTTCATTATAGCAATATCTGTAGGTGTATGTGCATCAAATGTATTCCAGGCAATGGGTAAAGGTCTTATATCCTTAGTATTAACTGTTCTAAGAGAGTTAATCTTTGTAGTACTATTCAATGTAATATTTGTATTCGTATTTGGCTTAGGTGCTCATGGAGTATACCTAGGATTTGTAGCAGGAATAGCTGTAGGTACAATAATATCACATATTACAATAGAAGGATACTTTAAGAGAATTATAAAATACACAAAATAATTTTCTTAATATTTTTTTATTTGATATATAAAAAAAATTATATATAATTAAATAGAGAATCGGTATTATGGAAAAATTTGATGCATCTATAAAAAAGAACATGAAAGAGTTCAGCCTAAACTTTATACTTGAAACACTGACAAGACAACATGATATCTATCTAAAAGATAAGTTAAAACCATACAACATAGGTGTAAGTGAATTCTATTTCATATTAAGATTAAATCTTATAGGAAAATCTAATCAACATAATATGGCAGAATTCTTTTTATTATCAGAGGGAACAATAGCAAAAACGACACGTAAACTAGAAGAAAAGAAACTGATAATAAGAGAAATAGATCCTAATAATAGACGTCAGAATTACATATCCCTAACACCTAGAGGAATAAAAATAGCTAATAATATACTAAATCTAGACCAAGAATGGCAAAAAGAGATATGTGATGAACTAACAAATGATGAGATAAATCAACTAAATAGGTTACTATTAAAAATCTCCTATAGAGCTATAGAGGAGAGAAATAAGATAGATAACATTAATTAAAGTATAAAATAAAACTATACTCTCCTATAAAAAAACTTTTTTTATTTAAATTTAAAATATTATTATAAATCTTATCTTCAATAGAATACTTTTTCTTAATACTTTTTCTTAAAATGTAATAACTATTAACTATAAAAATTATTATAATATCAAGTATGATAGGTTTTATAATATGATTGAGGAGTATAATACTGTTATTAAGAACCCACGAAAGGTTATCACACGTTTTGCATCATGTTATCCTAATATTTATCGTGTTGCAATGTCTTCAATGGGCTATCAGATTATATATGATTACTTAAATGCACGTGAAGATATTTACTGTGAACGTGTTATTTATCCCCAGACAAAGAGTATTGAGACTAGGTCTCAACTATCTAGTTTTGATATTGTTAGTTTTACTCTTCAATATGAACAGGACTTCTTTAACATGATTGATATGTTAAAGCGTAGTGATATACCTCTTCTTAGTAAGGATCGAAAGCCTGGTGATCCTCTAGTTATTGCTGGTGGTCCATGTGCAGCGTCTAATCCTCTGCCAATATCATCATTTATTGATTTATTTGTTATTGGTGATGCAGAGGTTATTCTTGATGATATAATAGATGTTAATAGTGATACTAATGATCCACGTCATGATATCTTTGATTTTGTAGATATTCCAGGGGTATATCTTCCTGGACAGCCTGTTAAGATGCAACTAGTTAAGAATATGAAGGATGCTTGGAGACCAATATATCAGATTGTTACTAAGACGGATAATAAGAAGTTTGTTCCAGCATTTGGTAGTGATGCATTTCTATTAGAGGTTTCACGTGGTTGTACTCGTGGTTGTCGCTTCTGTATGAGTGGTTGTATGTATAGGCCTAGACGGGAGGTAGATATGAATACTCTTATTGAAACTGCACTTAAGACTCGTCAAGCTACTGGTCATAATAAGGTTGCATTACTTGGTGAGGCTGTTAGTGATTATAGTAAGATTGAGGATCTATGTTGGAATCTTACACAGGAGGGATTCCAGTTGGCAACACCTTCACTAAGAATAGAATCAGTGTCAGATGAATTACTTGAAATACTTAAAAGTAGTGGTCTTAAAACTATCACTATTGCACCTGAGACTATATATAATCAACGCTTAAAGTTAAATAAGCCAATAACTGATTCACAAGTACTTCATACTGTTGATCGGGGTATATCACTTAAGCTAAAAGTTAAAATGTATCTATTACTAGGAACACCAGGTGAGACCTCAGAGGACATAATGGAACTAATCAACTTTATGCGTAGTATTCACGCAAAAGGAGTACGATATAATACCATAAAGACAAGTATCAACCCATTAATACCAAAGCCACACACACCACTACAATACATGTCATTTGATTATGATGATTTACATGAGAAATTCAAGAAATACTCTGTAAGACTAAACTATAAGAATAAGAATGAAAACCTGAAGAAGGCAACAATACAGTATGTATTAACAAATAGTGGAGCAGAACTAAACAAGCTACTAAGAATAGGTAAGAAAATATCATTCAAAGACTGGTACAAACTAGCAGGTCATATTAATAAAACCAAACAAAAAGATGAATTTGAGCCACCATGGAATGAAATAGATGTGGGAATAAAGAATTCATTCCTAAAAAATGAATACATGAAAGTATCAAGTGGCAAGATAACTCCATGGTGTGAAACAGATGGATGTTATAATTGTGGAAGCTGTAAATAAGAGATGATAAATATGGAATATGGAGCAGATAGATTATCAAGTATAAACTTATCACAAGTACGTAAAATGTTTGAGATTGCAAGTCCAACAGCAATTAACCTAGCATTAGGAGAACCAGACTTCAATACACCCGAACACATAAAGAATAGCCTAAAGAATGCATTAGATGAAAACTATACTCATTACTCACAGAATAAGGGAGAAATAGAGCTTAGAGAAGCAATAGTTGATAAATTACATAAGGATAATAATATAA
>JAJQHG010000078.1 GCA_021199865.1 Methanosphaera sp.
GTATGTTATTTTAATTAATTTGTAATGATTAATTATTTATATTATTTTAAATAATAGAAAAATCATAGAAGAGAAAAAATAAAGAATTAAAATATATATTAAAATAAAGAGTGATGATTATGGATTCTAAACAGGTTCGTGAAGCAGTGAGAGATTTAAATAATTTAGATGAGTTTGTACGATTAGAAGCTGAGAATACTATTGCTATGAATATGCCTGAGGCAAGAGATTTATTACATGAGGAAATTGTTAAACCATTACATAAGGATATAAAGTTAAGTATCATGGATATTCTTAAAGGATTTAAGGATTCTAGTAGTATTGATATATACATTCAATTATTAAGTGATGATAATAAATGGGTGCGACGTCAGGCAAGTAGTAGCCTAACAGAATATGGTAAAGAGGCTGTTGAACCACTACTTAAAAAGGTTGATGATCCTAACTGGAGAGTACGTGGAGGAGCAGTATGGGCTCTTGCCAAGATAGCTGAACCTAACACAATAGATGTTTTCCTTAAAGCATCCCATGATGAGAGAAGTTTTGTACGTTCTGGATCAGTATTTGGTTTAGGTAATATTGGTGGAGATGAAGCATTAGCTCGTCTAAAAGAGTTAGCTGTTAGTAATGATAGTGGATATGTGAAGGCTAATGCTCAAACATTTATTGAGAAACTAGAAAACTAATTATTTCCCCACCATCTTTTTTTATAGTTAATTAATTTTTAGATTAAAATCTAGCTTAAAATTATTTTCATGTTTTTTCACGAATAATTAAATATTGTTTAAAAAAATTTTTAATAATTATTAATTTATTTATATTTTGATAAAATTATTTATTATTTTAATCACTAGAATTAATGAAAAATCATATGCTTTATAAGTATCTATTTACATATATAATATTATAAAGATAAATTGACAGGATTTGATATTAATGGTGAAAATTACGATTATGGGAGCATCAGGTACAATTGGAAAAAATGTTGCTTTCACATTAGCAAGAGAAGATATTATTGATGAAATAGTAATGTTTTCTCGACCTTCAAGTAAGGAGAAAGTTAAAGGTGAAATATTAGACATGTATGATGCTCTAGCAGCAGAAGACATTGATATTAAATTAAAAGCAAGCTGTGATTATGAGGATTTATCTGGATCAAAGATAGTTCTTATTACATCAGGTATTCCACGAAAACCTGGTATGGATAGACTTGACTTAGCTATTCCTAATGCTAAGTTAATAAGAGATTATTCTAAGAAGATTGCTCAATATGCTCCAGATTCTATTATATTAATAGTTACAAATCCTGTTGATGTTTTAACTACTGTAGCTCTTGAAGCATCAGGCTTTGATAAAAAAAGAGTTATTGGAGTAGGTAATCACCTTGATTCTCTACGTCTTAAAACTATTCTAGCACGTAAATTTAATATTAATAGTGGTGAGGTACATACACGTGTTATTGGTGAGCATGGAGACCATATGGTACCCTTATTAAGTTATACTACTATTGGTGGTATTTTACTTAATAATTTCATGACTAGGACTCATCTAAAAAAAGAGGATTTAGTTGACCAATTAAAGAATGCTGGTAGTACTATTATTAATAAGAAGGGTGCTACAGAGTATGGTCCATCATATGCTATTAGTAATCTGATATCTACTATTGTTACTGATAGTAGAAAGATTGTTACTGTTAGTACTTATCTTGAGGGTGAAGTTGAGGGAGTATATGATGTTTCTCTTGGTGTTCCCGTTATTTTGAGTAAGGATGGTATTAAGAATATTATAAATATATCTATGGATGAATCTGAAAAAGAAAAATTTCTTGATGCTGCACGTGTAGTTAAGAAATGTACTTATAAGGTACAGGATGAATTAAATAAACAATAACTTTTAGTAGAGGTTCATATTTTATTATATTTTTATCTTATTGAATTAAATATATTATAGGACATATATTTTAATCATTGTTTATTTATTTTAATTATTTTTATACATTTATTAATTATTCTAGTTTTATAGATACCCTAAATTAAAAATAATTTATTTATTATTTATATCTAATTAAACAACCATGGAAATTTATATATACTAAAAAATACAATATAATAATAGACAAAATAATCGTTATTTTTGTAAAATAGATTTTATTTTAACAGTGAAAGCTTCTAAAAACATACGATTCTTTAACAACCAAAATAAAGGACAATAACAACTATTTAAATATTTTTGTCAAAATTTTATTAAAATATTAAGGTATTAGTTGATAATAGGTAAATCACTAATAAAACCATTTTAATTAAATTAAACTTCTAATAATCATTTATATATTGTCATAATAAGGAGTTAACAAGTATATGATTACAATAGGTATTTTAGACTTGCAAGGTGATGTAAAAGAACATCAAATCATCACAGATAAATCATTACAGGAATTAAATGTAGATGGAAAAACTAAATTAGTTAATACTCTTGATGATATTCAAGATTGTGATGGACTAATAATTTCTGGTGGAGAAAGCTCCACAATAGGAATGCACCTAGAAAAAACAGGCTTAGATCAATACCTAAAAGATACCAAAATTCCAATACTAGGTACATGTGCAGGATTTGTGTTATTATCAAATAAAATATCAAAAGACCAGCCATTACTTGGATTTATTGATATGACGGTAGAACGAAATGGTTTTGGACGACAAAGAATGTCCTTTGAGACAGATATAACATTTATGAATCAACCATATAATGGTATATTTATTAGGGCCCCATATGCATCTAATATAGGAGAAAATGTTGAAGTACTAAGTAAGTATGATGAAAAAGTTATTGCTGTAAAACAAAATCAATATATTGCAGTAGCCTTTCACCCAGAATTAACAGAGGATACTTTAATTCATAGGAAATTTATAAAAGAGGTGATAAGATGTGTGGAATAGCAGGTATAATATATAAAGATAAAAAAACGCATAATGTAGGAGAATCATTAACAGCAATGCTAGAATCACTCCAACATAGAGGTCCAGATTCAGCAGGATTTGCTATTTATGGTGGATTAGATCTTCCAGAAGATCATTATCAATTAAACATAGAAGTTAAAAATAAACCAGGTTTATTAAACCAATTAAAAACAACTCTAACCCAGATTAGTCCAATACATAATGAAGAATTAATTCATTCTGTAGATAACTATGCTGTATATAAATGTGAGATAGAGTTAGAAAATTATGACTTATTAAAACCATTAATAAGAAACCTAGATAAGATTGAAGATATTCAGGTAATTAATGGATCACATTCCTTTGAAATGATCAAAGATGTAGGGCTAGTAGATGATATATCCAAGAGATATAACTTAAATACACGTGTAGGAACACATGGAATTGGTCATACACGTTTTGCTACCGAAAGTGGTGTGGATCGTTATCATGCACACCCATACCAAAGTTACATAACACCCGACATAACTGTTGTACATAATGGACAAATAACAAACTACTGGAAAATCAGAGATCCTCTAGAACGTAAGGGACACATCTTTGAATCCTATAACGATACAGAGTGTATAGTTCACTACATGGCCGATAAGCTAAATGAGGGATACAAATTAGAAGAAGCATTAGAAGATGCAGTAAATGATCTTGATGGACCATTCTCTATATTAGTTGGTACACCTACAGGTATCGGAATTGCTAAGGATAAACTTGGACTAAGACCTGGAGTTATGGCAGAAAATGATGATGTGTTTGCAATAGCTTCTGAGGAAATGGCACTACAAAATGTGATTGATACAGAATATGTAGAACAGATCGCACCTGGAGAAACAAGGTCATACACAATCTAGGGAGTTTTGATTATGAAAGAATATACAATTGATGCTAAGAATATGGATGAAAAAGAATTAAATAGATCCATAAAAAAATTAGCAAAAGAATATGATAAAATAACCATTAATAATCCACAATCAAAACATAACATTTGTGCAGGTCTAAGAGAAGATGTTGAAATAGAAATAAATGGATCTGCAGGATACTTCGTAGGTACAATGGTTGATGGTCCAAAAACACATATTACTCGTAATGCTGGATGGTTTGCTGGAGACAATATGACTAATGGTGAATTAATCATTGATGGAAGTTCTGGTGACGGAGCAGGACAGGGAATCTATGGTGGAACAGTAGTAGTTAGAGGAAGTACTGGCTCACGTACAGGTGAAATCATGAAGGGTGGAACTGTTATTATTGGTGGTAATAGTGGTTTCATGACTGGATTATTAATGATGGGTGGACGCCTAATAGTACTTGGTGATGTTACTGAGGATGCAGGTGAATCCATAATGAGAGGAACACTCTATGTACAGGGAAATGTAAAGAGTCTTGGAAAGGATGCCGTGATGAGTCCAGTAACAGATGATGATATAGCAGAATTAAAAGAAGTACTTGAACATTACGATTTCCAAGTTGATGACTACAGTCAGTTTAAGAAGATCACAAAAGGATAAGGAGGTTTGAAGTTAATGAGTCAAAAAAAAGTAGCAATGGTTGGAACACCATGCGAAATGATGGCCGCATCAAAGTTACAGTATTATACTAATTCTCCAATAGATTTTAAGATTGGATTATTCTGTATGGAGAACTTCTCATACTCATACTTTGAACAGTTTCTACATGAGTATGACTTAACAATGAATGATGTTAAAAAGTTTGATATTATTAAGGGTAAATTATTCATATACCTAGAAAATGGTAAAGAACTAAAAATACCTATCTCTGAGACAAAAAGAGTAGTAAGAAAGAATTGTGATATATGTGTAGAATTATCATCAGAGACATCAGATGTAAGTGTTGGATCTATTGGATCAAATGATGGGTGGTCAACAGTTATAATTCGATCCGAAAAGGCACAAGAAATTATACATAAAGCAATTGATGAAGGATACCTTGAAGCAAAAGAGTTTAGTGAAAAACAACTTAAGATGCTAAATAAGATTGCTGGAAACAAGAAGAACACTAATCTAGAAGAGATTGAGTATAGGGAATCTAAGTCTAGACCAGTACTTTACCAGAGAAAAATAACTAATAAAACTATTAATAAGGAAATTGCTATATCAAACTTTGATGATTTAAAAGCTAATGTTATAGATATACAAGCATGTGTACTCTGTGGTGCATGTGAATATATGTGTCCTGAGAACCTAATCTTTATCAATAATAGAAAACCATTAAAGAAGAGGGGTAAATGTCCAGAGAATTGTCATGCATGCTTTGCAGTTTGTCCTAGAACATATGCTCCAGAAGAGTTAAGAAATGATAACTCTAATAATTTAGGTGAATACAAGGAGATTTATTCTATGCGTTCACTAAAGGATTATGATGGACAAGATGGATCCGTTGTAACAACACTCCTTGACTATTTATTAGAGAAGGATTTAATTACTAATGCATTAGTTGTTGATAAGAAGGATGATTTAGCATGGAAGCCATACTCTAAGTTAACAAATAATATTAATGAGATTATTAAAACTAGGGGTACAAAGTATTCAGTTTGTCCAGTCTTTAAGCCACTCAAAGAACTTAATGAGGATGTGATCTAGATGTCTTTTAATGTTAATAGAAGATCAGAGATATGTAAGCAGAGAAATGATCGTCCAGGATGTTGTGGATATTTATGTGATAACCCTTTAGAGAAGAATTGTAAGTCTTGTTATAGTTGTTATTCTAACTGTCCACATGATGTATATGAGGTAATTAATGATGAACCTCAACCTGTACATATGGAAAACTGTGTTGGATGTAAGATTTGTGAAGAGATGTGTCCTACTAATGCAATCTATGTAACACCATTACCTGATGAGAATAGGGGTATATGGAGTAGTGAGACTATGCTTGAGATTAAACGTAAAACACAGACTGGTGGATATAAGGTTAGAGGTTGTGGAGCAATGAGAACCATTCCATCATTTGATGATTTAAGTATTCTACCAGCACAGGTATCACGTCCTCCAATAGATTCTTATCGTGAGCTATGTAAAAGTGATGTTGTTCTTGGTGATAGATATGCAGAGAATCCTATCCATATAGATACACCTATAATGATTGCTGCTATGTCTTTTGGTGCTGTTAGTAAGGAGACTAAGTTATCATTTGCCCGTGGATCAAGTCTTGCAGGTACAACTGCAAACACTGGTGAAGGTGGAATGCTACCAGAGGAACGTGAGTATGCTGATAAGTTAATTGCACAGTATGCTTCTGGTCGTTTTGGTGTATCAGCAGATTACCTTAATAATGCTGAAGCAGTAGAGATTAAGATTGGTCAAGGTGCAAAGTCTGGTATGGGTGGACACCTATTAGCAAAGAAGGTAACAGCAGAGGTTGCTAAGATTAGAAATATTCCTGAGCATACTAATGCATTAAGTCCTGCTCGTCATATGGATATTGTTGGTCCAGAGGATTTAGCAATGAAGATTGATCAACTTAGAGATATTACAGATTGGAAGATACCTATTATTGTTAAGTTTACTTCTGGTCGTGTAGAACAGGATGTGAAGATTGCTGCTAAGGCTGGTGCTGATATTATTGTTATTGATGGTATGCAGGGTGGAACTGGTGCTGGACCAGATGTTATATCTGAACATTCTGGTGTTCCAACAATTCAGGCAATCGTAGAAGCAGATAATGCTCTAAAGGAGATTAATCTTAGAACAGATGTAAGTCTTATTGCTGCTGGTGGTATTCGTTCAGGTGCAGATGTTGCTAAGGCTATTGCTCTTGGTGCTGATGCAACATATATTGGTACAAGTGCACTTGTAGCTCTTGGTTGTAAGGTTTGTAAAAGTTGTAGTATAGGTAAATGTCCTAAGGGTATTGCTACCCAGGATAGAACTCTAAGACGTAGACTTGATCCTATACGTGGAAGTGAAAATCTAGCAAATTATATACAGGCTATGACTGAGGAAGCTAAGATGTTAACACAACAAGCTGGTAATACTGATATTCAGAAATTAGAACGTGAGGATTTAGTATCTCTAACTTATGATGCTTCACAGATTACTGGTGTACCAATGGTAAGATAATGAGGAGATTAATATGTTTAAGAAGATTGATGCTATTATTAGGCCAGAGAAGTTAGATGTTGTTAAGGATAATCTTGCATCTATTGATGTTAAGGGTTTAACTGTTAGTGAAGTTAAAGGTCATGGAACACAGTTAGGTATTACTGAGAATTATCGTGGAAAGGAGTATACTGTTGACTTTATTAGTAAGGTTCAGTTACAGATTGTTACTACTGATGATAAGGTTGATGCTATTGTTGAAACTATACGTAACAGTGCTTTTACTGGTAATAATGGTGATGGTAAGATATTTATTTCACCAGTTGAGGAAGTTATACGTATACGTACTAATGAGAAAGGAACTGATGCAATATAATCCTTTTTAATAACCTTCATTTTTTTAACTATTTTTTCTTTATTTTTTGTTGAATATTTT
>JAJQHG010000113.1 GCA_021199865.1 Methanosphaera sp.
ATTTATTATTATATAATTATTTAGTATTTAACAGAATTATTTTGTAGATATTATTGTTTTATAGAAATAATGTCCTGCTTTATAGGAAGAGTATTTATTTTATAAAGTAGTCCTTGTCTTATAGATAGTTCTTATTTATGAAAAGTAGTTTTTTATAAAATACGGATTTGGAGGGATTTGAACCCTCGATCTTCAGATTAGGAGTCTGATGCCCTATCCAGACTAGGCTACAAACCCATATAATTAATATAATAAATAATAATATTAAAAAAAAGATTTTAGTTTAGCGGACCTGGGGGGATTTGAACCCCCGGCCTTTGGATTAGAAGTCCAACGCCCTATCCAGTCTAGGCTACAGGCCCATATACAACTATTATAATTTAACTTTCTTATTACATTTATACTTTACTATTATTGACATGATTATATACAATTATAGTTTACTTTTAGTAATATTATAGTTATTGTTTATATAAAATAATTTTTAAAAAGAGTTTTTTTTTAAAAAAATAAGATATTATGAGAAAAATCCCATAATACTATTTTACAGTTAGATCCTTATCAGAATTCTAACTACCCATACATATCTAGAATGGTAGTTCTCCATCATAATAGTCTTCATAGACATATGGATTATAGTTTTCAATGTCTTGTGGAACCATTATATGGAATGTGTTACCATCAGCATTTGTTGCCTCAAATACGTAGTAGGTTGTATCAGCTCTATCTAGTGTACCTACACTATCAGCGTTTATATCAAAGTTTGAATAATAACCATTACTTATGAGGTAATTGTATGCCTGTCTAGCAGAGATAAGTTCTCCAGATGTACTATCAGTATCTGTAGAGTCACTATCAGCTGTGTTATCACTTGTATCAGAACTACTATCAGCTCCACTTGAGGAACTATCAGTACTTGCTGATGAGTCACTGTCTCCACTTGAGGAGCTTCCAGTACTTGCTGATGAGTCACTGTCTCCACTTGAGGAACTATCAGCACTTGCTGATCCACTACTTGATGCTGTACTTACTGGGTTATTAGAGTTTATTAGTGCATTTCCAGAGCTACTTGAACTACTGGTATCTTGACTACTAGTATCTTGACTACCAGTATCTTGACTACTAGTATCTTGACTACTAGTATCTTGACTACTAGTGTCTTGTGTAGTCTGTTGAGAAGTGTCTGCTACTTCTTGTGCACTGTTATCTGTTGATTCAGATTGTCCTGCTTGGTTGTCACCTTCACTTGCAGGTACTGCTAGTGCACTTGTTACAGAGTCTTCTTCTGTGTCAACACTTACAAATGGGTCTAATAAATTTTCAGTATTTATTTGATGAGTAGCTACTAAAACTCCGATTAGGGCTACTATTAAAATAGATAAAATTAATCTTTTATTCATTTAATCTTCACCACAATTTAATAAGTTTAACAATCATCTTTGTATATAAACTTATATTTTTTTACATACTAAAATATTATTAGTTTTTTTTAGTATATATTTTTTATTAATAATTTAATCTAGTCTTCTACATTATATCCTTGTATTGCTTTAGTTTTTGTTATATCTGTTACTATTGTTGTGCTTCTTCGTTTATCAGGGTTTTCTACTTGGTTTAATAATTCCTTAGCATATTTTAGTGCATTTTCATATTTTTCTATTGTTAATTTCAGGTCTTCTACTGCACTTTTATCTCCTCTGTATAATCTTTCTTCTATGTTGTTTAGTTCTGTGAATTCTTCTCCGAGCATGTGCATATTGATGTTGTCTGGTTTTATGAATATTTTTATTTCTATGTCTTTGGATATTTCATAGTATTTTCTTGGTCGGCCTCTATCTATTTTCTGGTATGTTGGGTTTATTAGTCCTAGTTCTTCCATTGCTTTTAGATGGCCTATGATAGCTTTTTGACCTACTTCTAATTCTTGTGATATTTGGCTTACGAATTGGGGTTCTTCTGTGAGTAGTGCAAGTATGTCTCGTCTGGTTTTACAACCTATTACATCTAGTACTGCTTCTAGATCCATTCTATCATCTTCTCTTCTTGGTTGTATTATAATATATTTACTACATTATATAAATGTTACCTTAGGTTACTAAAATACCATAACCTTTATATACTACTTTAGAATAACTAATTATTAGAGAAATATTTTTATAACTAAGGGTTACTAAAATATAATAAATTATATATAACAAATTGTTACTAAACTAATATTAACAAAAAAATAATATTATAACTTATAGTAATTATAATAAAATTCCCTATGTGGTAGCCTTTTATGATTAATTCAATAAGGTGAATAAATGTCAAACAAAGAAGAAATAAAAGATGAAGATACTCAAGAAGTAGAAGATTGTGATAAAGTAGAAGACACAACCACACAACAATCAGAAGACTCCGAAGAGGAAACATCACAAGAAAAAGAACCAACCATAGATGAAATCCTACAACAAAAGGATGAGGAAATACAGTTATATAAAGATAAATACCAAAGAGCAAACGCAGACTTCCAAAACTATAAGAGAAGATCTGAAGAAGAGAAAAAAGAGTTCGTCAAATATGCCAATGAAGGCGTAATACTTGAAGTACTGGAGGCATATGAGGATCTAGGAAGAGCACTACAACAGGATGAAAAGGTAGATCTAAGAGAAGGAGTAGAAATGATCTACAATAAACTCACAAACATCCTAGAAAAAGAAGGTGTAGAACCAATCAACACAGAAAATGAAAAGTTCGATCCATTTAAACATGAAGCCCTACTAACAGAGGCAAATGAGGACTATGAAGATAATGATATTATACAGGAAATACAGAAAGGATACACCTTAAACTCAAAAGTTATCAGATACTCAAAAGTAAAAGTTTGTAAAAATAAATAAAACTAACTAAATGAAATCATTTTAATAAAAAATAATTAAACTAAATAATTCTAATAAAATTACTAATAAAAAATATAAACACAGGTGATATAAATGGCAGAAGAAAAAGTAATAGGAATAGATCTAGGAACAAGTAACTCAGCAGCAGCTGCACTAATAGGTGGAAAACCAACAATCATCCCAAGTGCAGAGGGAGCAACCCAGTATGGTAAATCATTCCCAAGCTGTGTAGCATTCACAGATGATAACGAAGTACTAGTTGGAGAACCAGCAAGAAGACAAGCAGTAACCAACCCTGAAAACACAATCAGTGCAATAAAAAGACACATGGGATCAGACTACAAAGTAAACATAAAAGGAAAAGATTACACACCACAAGAAATATCAGCATTAATCCTACAAAAAATAAAGAAAGATGCAGAAACATTCCTAGGAGAACCAGTAAACAAAGCAGTAATCACAGTACCAGCATACTTTGATGACAACCAGAGAACAGCAACAAAAGATGCAGGTAAAATTGCAGGACTAGATGTATTAAGACTAGTAAACGAGCCTACAGCAGCAAGTCTAGCATATGGATTAGATAAAACTGATGAAGATGACGTAAACATATTAGTATTCGACCTTGGTGGAGGAACACTTGATGTAACAATCATGGAATTTGGAGACGGAATCTTTGAAGTAAAATCAACAAGTGGAGACACAAACCTTGGTGGAACAGATATGGATACAGCAATAATGAAATATATTGCAGAAGAATTCAAATCAGAGACAGGTGTAGATCTCCTAAACAATGACCAAGCAGCACAGAGATTAAGAGAAGCATCAGAAAAGGCAAAGATTGAGTTATCAACAACACTAACAACAGACATAAACCTACCATTCATATCAATGACTCCTGATGGAAACCCATTAAACCTACAACAAACACTCAAGAGAGCAAAACTAGAGGAAATTGTAGACCCAATTATCCAGAAATGCGGAGCACCAATCAAACAAGCAATTAATGATGCAGACATGAGTGTAAGTGATATTGATAAGATCATCTTAGTAGGTGGACCAACAAGAATGCCATGTATACAGAAATACGTAGAAGACTATGTAGGAAGAAGTGTAGAACGTGGAATTGACCCAATGGAATGTGTAGCACAGGGAGCATCAATCCAGGGTGGAGTATTAGCTGGAGAAATTGATGATCTAGTATTATTAGATGTAACACCATTATCATTAGGTATCGAGACAATGGGTGGAGTTGCAACAAAACTTATTGAACGTAACACTACAATTCCAACAAAGAAGAGTCAAATCTTCACAACAGCAGCAGATGGACAGACAAGTGTAGATATCCATGTTGTACAGGGTGAACGTCCAATGGCAAATGATAACACCACCCTTGGTAGATTCCAGTTAGTAGGTATTCCATCAGCTCCAAGAGGAACACCACAAATTGAGGTAACATTTGATATTGACGCAAACGGTATAATCAATGTATCAGCAAAGGATACAGGTACAGGTAAGGAGCAAGCAATAACAATCACATCATCCAACAAGTTATCTGAAGAGGAAATTGATGAAAAGATTAAGGAAGCAGAGGCTCATGCAGCAGATGATGAGAAACGTCAGAAAGAAATTGAGATCAAGAACAATGCTGATAGCCTAGTATATACTGCTGATAAGACATTAGATGAACTTGGTGAACAATTAGATGATGATAAGAAGCAAACAATTAAGGATCAACAAGAAGCACTAAAAGATGCTATAGCATCCGATAATGTTGATGATATTAAGGAGAAATCTGATGCATTAGATAGTACAATACAAGAAATTGGTGCACAGATATATCAACAAGCTCAAGCACAACAAGAAGCACAGCAACAAGCTGAGGCACAGCAACAACAAGATACACAGAACTCATCTAACAATGATGATGACACAATAGATGCAGACTTTGAGAAGAAATAAATCTGCTATAAATAATTACCATTAAAAATAATTTAGAAATCTCTATAAGGGGTTTCCCATTAACCTCCTATACTCAAAAATAAAGCCTATAACATAAATTAACCTATAACATAAATTAAATGAACATTTAAATAATCATAGACTATCTGGTGTTAAAGTATAATAGAAGTTTATATTTAGATATGTCTATAAATATTATTAGGAGTAGTAAAGATAATAATTAATTATCATACTTCTAACTACTATTTTATTAGTTAATAGTATACAATTAGATTCGGGGAGCATGGTGTAAGCCATGCTATTTTTTTAAATGAAGAAAGAAAAAGGAGCATAAAAATGGCGGATAAAAGAGATTACTATGAGGTTCTAGGTGTTGATCGTGATGCCGACCAGAAAACTATTAAGAAAGCCTACCGTAAACTAGCTAAACAGTATCATCCTGATGTAAACAAGGAAGAAGGTGCTGCAGATAAATTCAAGGAACTTAGTGAAGCATATGGTGTACTATCTGATGAGGATAAAAGAAGAAGATATGATCAGTATGGTTTCGAGGGAATGAATGGTTATACCCAGGAGGATATATTCAATAACATTAACTTTGAGGATATATTCAGTGACTTTGGGTTTGGTTCATCAGGTTTTGGAAGTATATTTGACCTCTTTGGTGGAGGAGGATATGGATCTGGTGGATCTCGTGTACAAAGAGGTGCAGATCTTCAGCGTACAGTAGACTTAACACTTGAAGAGGTAGCAACAGGTACATCTAAGGATGTTACAGTAAGACATAAGAGGAAATGTCCAAGATGTAATGGTAGCCGTGCAGAGCCTAACTCATCTACTAAGACCTGTTCTAACTGTAATGGTTCAGGTCAAGTAAAACAGGTACAGAATACTCCACTAGGACAATTTGCAACAGTATCAGAATGTCCTCAGTGTAGAGGTGAGGGTGAAATAATTGATAGACCATGTACTGAGTGTGGTGGTAGTGGTCTTAAATCCACAGAGAATAAGTTAAGCATAAATATACCTGCAGGTGTTGAGACAGGTACAAAGCTACGTGTTACTGGTGAAGGTGATGATGGAATTAAGGGAGCACCAGCAGGTGATCTCTATGTATCTGTAAGAGTTCTAAAACATGATAAGTTTAGACGTGAGGGACAAAACCTTCACTATGACCTACCAATAAGTTATGTTCAAGCATCACTTGGAGACAAGGTTGATATTCCTACAATTGATGGTAAAACAATTACCCTAACAATACCAGCAGGTACACAGAGTGAAAACGTATTTAAAGTAAAGAATGAGGGTATTAAGTCTATTAACTGGAATGGTAAGGGAAACTTATATGTCAAGGTACATGTAGTTGTTCCAAAGAAGCTCTCAGAAAAACAGAAAGAGATACTCAAGGAATTTGCCGATGTTAGTGGTGAAGAAATTAACACTGTTAAAAAGGGATTCTTTGATAAAATAAAAGATAACTTAAACTAATCACCCTTTATCCTTTTTCTTTTTATAACCTTTTTTATATTAATCACTATTTTTCCTAGATTATAAATGTATAATTAAGTTATATAACTTTAACTAGATAATATAATTAATAAGATATTTTATTAGTGATATTATGATATTTAAAGATGGTGAAGTATTACTTAATATCTATATTAACAATAAATTATATGAAGACTTATCACTAAGTGATACTCATAGCTTACTTGAAGACTATAAGATCTCAACTAGTACACATATGGATGCATGTGATCTTATAAGAGTTAATGGTGTATCAATGTATTTTAGTGGTGATCCTGATAAACACATATTTTATTGTTATATCTATAAAACAATGACGGGTACTGATAGATGGATCATGTTCATGAAGGATGATAATGAGGGCTATGCATTATATTTGAATCCTGCTACAAATAAATATGAAATATCATGGTATAATAGGAGTCTTAGTAGACCTCTAGATCAAATAGATGAAGAGAAAATTATTACTTGTTATGTTCCTAATAGAAAATAAATAATATAACATAGAAAAACTAAACTTAATAATAAATATAAATAATAGGAGATTATATTTTGGCTTATGATGCAGAAGTATTAGTTGTAGGTTGTGGAAACGTATTGTTTAAAGATGATGGATTTGGACCAGCCACAATCAACAAAATTGAAGAACAAGTAGACAAAAGACCACTACCAAGTAATGTAATGACAATAGATGCAGGTACAAGTGCACCACATTACATATTCTCATTACCAAACCCTATGTGGAAGAAGATTATTATACTAGATATAGCAGACTTTGGTGGAAAACCAGGAGACATTAAACAATTATCAATAGATGATGTACCAGAGGGTAAATACCAGGATCCACACTCAGTATCTGTAGCAGATCCACTACAATCACTAGATGATGTAGAAATTACTATAATTGCATGTCAACCTGAGAGGGTATCCTCACCATATGTAGAGTATGGCTTATCAGAGGTTGTTGAGGAAGCTATACCAAAAGCTATTGATGTAGTATATGATGAAGTAAACATATAATAC
>JAJQHG010000080.1 GCA_021199865.1 Methanosphaera sp.
TAGAGCGTTCGGCTGTTAACCGATTGGTCACAGGTTCAAGTCCTGTCGACGGCGTCAATCTGGGCCCATAGCTTAGCCAGGTAGAGCGCCCGGCTCATAACCGGGCGGCCATGGGTTCGAACCCCATTGGGCCCATTAACAATTCACATTTTTCATGCTTCGATAGTGTAGTCCGGCCAATCATTTCGGCCTTTCGAGCCGAAGACTCGGGTTCGAATCCCGGTCGAAGCATTTTCTAGAATTTCTTTTATTAATTTTATTCAATTTTAATGAGTTCTAGTGATATATTTATATGTTATAAGCGAAACATTCCTTATAAGTGTTTATATGCGGGGGTGCCCGAGCTGGCCAAAGGGGACAGGCTTAGGACCTGTTGGCGTAGGCCTCCCAGGGTTCGAATCCCTGCTCCCGCACTTTGAAAAATGTTTTGTATTAATATGCCGGAGTAGGATAGTGGTTATTCTTCGGGACTGTGGATCCCGTGACTCGGGTTCGATTCTCGGCTCCGGCCCCATTTAAAAAAAACAATTGGTATATGCTCCGATAGTGTAGTCCGGCCAATCATTTTGGCCTCTCGAGCCGAAGACTCGGGTTCGAATCCCGATCGGAGCACTTTTAATTAAAAACTATTTTTATAATAATTACATTAATCTTATTCTTTAGCTTAGATTCTATTTATTAATTTTTACTTGTTTTAATAATGCTATTTAAAAAAAGTTAGATGAGGTTTGGAGTTTAAGACTTATTTTTTAATTTCATTCATGAATCTATTCTTTATCTGTGATGGTGTTAAATCAATTATAGGTGCTGATGTGTTTCCAGCATTAGTTTTGATATGTAAAAATATAGGTCCATCTTTATCTAATAAACTAGTTATATCTATATTATCCACATTATTTCTTGCATCAACATAATAGACTTCACTAAATCCAATAGTGCTTGCAATATCTGATAAGTTTATCTTAGAAGCATATGTTTGCTGTGATCCTGTTGAGCCATAGGCTTCATTATCAATCAGTGTTATAATTAAGTTTTTAGGTTGTTGAGCAAAAACTGTTACAAGTTCACCAAAATTCATTAGTAATGATCCATCACCATCAATAACAATAACTTTCCTGTCATTATCATTTGTCTCTAATGCTAGGGATAATCCTAGTGCTATAGGTGTAGCCATACCCATTGACCCTGACATATAGAAGTTCTGAGGTCTATCACATATTCCAAATAATTCACGTGATGGAAAACCAATGTTTGATATAACTAATTCTTCATCCAGATCTTCTATGATCTTCTTTATAACATCATAACGTTTCATTAGTAACACTCCTCTTCCAGTAACTAATATCAAAAAGTAGTGCTAAGGGTTCTTCGGATATACTTGATAAATGCCATGCATCCTTAACAATGGATCTAGCCTTATTTGGATCATCAACTTTTTCATATCTGACATCCATACTTTCAAGTACTCCTGTTGTTGCCTTACTCATAGGTACTTGTCCATATACACCCTCACCAAATGTTCCCCTATGACTAATAATTATTAACACAGGAAAATTATATAGCTTCATAAGAGAGGTTAATACATTAACACTATTACCTAGACCAGAATTTTGCATTAATATAGCAGGCTTCATCCCACCCATATATGCACCAGTACATATAGCGAAACCTTCCTCTTCACGTGTTACAGGTACATGCTTTATTTCATCATCTTCATCAATTAGTTCTAATAGTTTCTTAAGATTAGCACATGGTACACTAGTTATGAAGTTGATATTAGCATCTTTTAATCCTTGATAGATAACATCACTACTATCCAATAATATTCCACCTATTAATTTATAATAATACTTTTCTGGATTAACATTATTATAATTACAGAAAATATTTTACTTAAATAGTAACCTAAAAAATAGTATAAAAATGGGGTTAGTTAATTAATATACACTTATTCCTCAAAGTAGGATTCAATATCTAATCCTTTTTCTGAAGCAATTTCAGTTAATTGTTCATGTAATGCTGGATCTACAGGTACACCTTCCCTTTGATATTTATCTATATTTTGTATTTCACGATCTCCAGGAATTACACCATTCTCTTCTCTTATTTCACGTACAAATTGATCTACATAGAATTTGAATTGCATTGAACCAGCAAAGAATTCTGGATCTATTGCTATTAGGAGATCTCCCTTTGTACACATTTCATCAGGTGTAGCTGTTCCATGCACATTCTCTCCAAACTCAGCTCCTACTAGAGGTCCAGCAAGTAATTCAAACATGAATGCTAGAGCATATCCCTTGAATCCACCAAATGGTAAAATTGATCCTTCAAGTCCAGCTTCAGGGTCTGTTGTTGGGTTTCCATCTTTATCAAGAGCAAGTCCTTCAGGAATTTCCTCATTTTTCCTTTTTGCTTCTAATAGTTTTCCACGAGCTGTTATACTTGTTGCCATATCTACACAGATATAATTATGTATATCATCTGTTGGAATGCTGATTGTTATAGGGTTTGTTCCAAGTAATGCTTTCTTTCCACCAAATGGAGCCATTGCAGGTTCAGTGTTAGATATTACAATACCAATCATATCTTGAAGGGAAGCTAAGTCAGAGTAGTAACCAGCAATACCATAATGGTTACTATCATGTATTCCTATTATACCTACACCAGTCTCACTAGCCTTCTTAATTGCTAGATCCATTGCTTTTACTGTTACATAATGTCCAAATTTATGGTTACCATTAATAACAGCACTTGCTGCAGACTCTTTTTCTATCTCATAGTCACCCTCAGTTTTAATTGTTCCAGCATTTATACTCTTAATATATTGAGGGAATCTTCCAAGTCCATGGGTAGAGAATCCTTTTATATCTCCATCAGTTATTACTTCTGCTACAATTGTTGCTTCATTTGGCTTTACATCATAAGCCTCTAGAATTTCTTTTATTAACTTTGTCTCATTTTCAACACTAATTTTCATATAAATCTCCTCCTTAATTATTATAATTCTATAACATTTTCATCATAGGTGGTTATGATCACACGATTATCCTTATCTTCTTTTATATAACCAATAACACTGCTTTCATGGTATTTGTTTAGTATTTCTAGTGCAGCATCCTGGTGTTCTTTAGGAAGAATTACACAGAAACCTACACCCATATTAAATACATGATACATTTCTTCATTTGTAATACCAGATGCCTGTATTGTCTTAAATATTGGTAATGGTTCTGGTAAATTATCAAGAACATATGTTACATCATGGTTTAATCTTTTAAGGTTACTAAATCCACCACCAGTAATATGGCCTAGTCCATGAACAGGAACATCTGATTTTAATAGATCCATTATAACATCAACATATATAATTGTTGGTTCAAGTAGAGCATCACCTACAGTAATACTATTATTGGTTGGTAGTTTATCTTTAATATTATAATTAGCAATATCTAGAAGTGCTTTACGTGCAAGACTTAAACCATTACTATGGATACCACTACTAGCTATACCTATTATTACATCCCCATTTTTAATATCAGAACCAGTAATGATTTTATCTTTATCAACAGTACCTATACCAGTACCTGCTAGATCAAAATCCTTAATAATATTTGGTAGTGAAGCTGTTTCTCCTCCAATCATAGAAATATTTGCCTGTTTACAACCCTCTTTTAATCCTTTGGCTATCATTTTAGCCATTTCAGGTTCTGGTTTTTCCACTGCTAGGTAATCAACCATTGCAATAGGTTCTGCACCTACACAGAGAAGATCATTAACAACCATTGCAATACAATCGATTCCAACAGTATCATATTTCTCCATTAACTTTGCAATTAATATTTTACTTCCAACACCATCTGTACTCATAGCTATTGCCTGAGAACCAAAATCAACTAGTGCAGCAAAATGCCCACCAGTATTTATAATGTTTCTATAATCTAATGTTTGAGATAATTCTCCTGTAAGTGCACGTACAGTCTGTTCCTCCAAACTGATATCTACACCTGCCTCAGAATATGTTACCATATTTTTTTTCACCTAATATGTTATTAAACAATTAACTATCCTAATTTAGATTTATATTAAATTTAAATTCAATAGAATAGTTCATGTATACTAATATCTTGATTAATTCATATATTTTTAGTAATTTTCATAAAATAAAATAGAATTATATTTAGCTATATCTATATTTCTTTTTACTAATTTTTATATATTTATAATTTCATTATAATTGAAATTATTTTCTCATAATCTTCTTTTAAAAATAATAGGTTATGTGGAGGTTAAAGAGTGATAAGAAACCTATAATAATCTTGTGGTCTCAAGATTCATAGGAGTCTTTGTTTCTATGTTATATGATCTATAAATACTACTTGCAAGATCAAGTGCTTTATATGCATCACCGTGACACACAAGGATCTTATCTGGTTTTGGTGATAAACGTCTTACGTATTCCATTAACTGTTTACGATCACTGTGACCACTAAATCCATCAACTGTCACAACATCAAGGTTTACATGGAATAATTGTGTTGTACCATCTTTTTCTAGAGGTACTTCATCATATCCCTTCTGTATTCTACGACCAAGTGAACCCTCAGACTGATATCCTACAAATATTATTGAGTTTTTCTCATCCTCACATAGTGCTGTGAAGTATCTTACAGAGTTTCCACCAGTTAGCATACCAGATGTAGATAGAATTACACATGGTTCATCACTTTCTAGTAGTTTTCTACGATCTGCATCATTTGTTACCTTACAGAATACATCTGATGTAAATGGATTCTTTCCAACATGGAATATTTGATCTCTTAAATCCTTACTTAGATATTCTGGGTGTGCTGTATGTATAGCTGTTGCTTCCCATATCATACCATCAAGATATACTGTTACATCCTTTAGGATTCCATGATTAATGTATTCTTCTAATACAATCATTATCTCCTGTGCACGTCCAACAGCAAATACTGGAATTAATACTTTTCCACCCTTATTCAGTGTTGTGTAAATAGTTTTAATTAACTCCTTTTCTGCAGTGTTACGTGTTGGAGTTATATCTTCATGTCCACCATAAGTACTCTCCATAACCATTGACTCAATACGTGGGAATCTTGTTACAGATGGCTCTAATAATCTACTCTTCTCATTCTTAAAGTCACCAGTATATACAAAGTTATGTTTACCATCACCTATGTGTAAGTGTGCCATAGCAGAACCGACAATGTGTCCAGCATTATGTAATGTTAATCTTATATCAGGTGATATATCTGTTACTTCCCCATAGTCTAGTGTAATAGTTTTATTAATTGATTCCTTAACATCCTTAATGTTAAATGGTAGTGGACTATCCTCACGATGTGATATATCTATATGATCCTGTTGTAGTAGGGTCATCATATCTCTTGTGGGGGTAGTACAGTATGTTGGGCCTTGATAACCATAATGGTATAAGTATGGTACAAATCCTGTGTGGTCAAGGTGTGCGTGTGTCACAATAACTGCATCAAGATCTTGAAGATTAAACTCTGGTACATTTAGGTATGGATAGGATGTTTTATCATCAATTCCTGCAACATTTACTCCACAGTCAAGTATTACTTTACTATTAGGTGTCTGTAAAAAGAGGCAGGATCGTCCAACTTCTCTAAATCCTCCAAGTGATGTTAATCGTACCCAGTCTTCATCAAATGATGGTTCTCTATGGATACGTTTACCTATCTCATGTAGGAATTTCTTTCTTTCTTTACTGTTACGTCTTAGTGTAGTACGTATTCTCTGAACAGTCTCTGATGGAATTGGTGGTGTTCTTAGAATCTTTGGAGCCCAACCTGTCTGTTTAACAATTTCGCGTGATGTTGTACCATACTTACCTATAACAAGTCCTGGCTTTTTTGATTCAATTATTACTTCATTTGTTACTTCATCAAAGCTAATATCTGTTATGTTTGCATCCTCTGGTACAATTTCCTCAATTTTATTTATGGTCTCTTCAGGTTCTGATAGTACTGATTTATCGGAACGTATTATGATACGTTTTCTGATATCTTTTGCTAAATCCCGTATAAGATTACCATTATCTTTGATTACTTCAGGATTTTTTGTATAAATAACTATTTCTGGTCCTTCGAATTCTACTTTTGCTAATTTTACTCGCTCTGGTAGTTTTTCAGTAATCTTTTCTGTGATCTCTTCGATCATAGTCATAATTATCACTCTCTTAACTATTATTTTGAAGAATTAATCTATAAACACTGTTAAACTAATTTGTGTGTTTCAATAATAACTTAAGAAATAAAATTAAACCTATTATTTTTTATATTTTCTTAGTATATTTCAATTAATTCTATAAATAGTTCTGATTTGTTTATTAGGTTATTAAAAGAATAATTTTAATTCTTCAAAGTTAAATATAATTTTCCAATTTTCTTATACAGTCTATAATGTTTCAATAAAATAGAGTTAGTAGTAAGCACGTATAAGAAAATTCATAATCAATATAGAATTGTTATGATCTATAAAAAATTATCTTAAAAATAATTAATAATAATTTGTTCTAAGTTCTATATAAATATTTTACTAATATTTATTTTTTAAAAAAAAGTATAAAGAACAAATTTTATATTTGTTCTTTTATTTGTGCAATTTCTTCTTTTGTATAGATTTTCATTCCATCCTTAGTAATTGTTCCAAGTCTGTAATTGTTTCCACTGTATACATCACGTTCCATTGCAGAAGTTATTGCTTTAATTGCAACCTTTTTTCCTTCATCAAGTGTTAAGTTTTCATCATATCTATCTTCTAGTACACCTATAGCATATGGTGAACCTGATCCTGTTGAGGTACATAATTCTTCCATGTAACTTCCGCTAGGATCTAAGGAGTATAATTTTGCCCCATTTCTATCTACTCCACCAAGTATTGTTTGTACGTAGTATTGACCAGATTTTAGAATGTTACTTGTTAGTACTGCTACACTATCCATGGACATCTGTTTTTCATTTCTCATTTCATATAGAGAGATCTCTGCTTTAATCACATCCATTAATGATTGTGCATGGGATACTGTCCCAGCAATTGTTGCTCCAACAGTATTTGATAATTGGAATAATTTGTCTGCATTTTTGTTTGCTACAAAGCTTCCCATTGTTGCTCTTGTCTCTGTTGCTAGAACAATACCCTCTTTAACTACAAATCCTACGGTGGTTGTTCCCTTAACATCTTTATCTGAATGATTCATTGATTACACCTCAATATTTGATTCATCTTAATTTTTGATTATATTTATTAAATTATTCGTTTTAACTGTATTCTTAATTTTTTTTTCTAATAATAATAACATTTTTAAATAATTAAATAAGTGAGGTAAGAAACATGC